>CAMNAD010000006.1 GCA_946530505.1 uncultured Bacteroidales bacterium | reverse complement strand
CCGTCTGCGCCGACTTCCTCGCCGCCCTCGAGCATCTGGGGATCAGTTATCAGGTAGGGCGATAGGGAGCCAAGAGATTCTTAAAAAATGTCGTGCGTGAAACTAGCCATTTCACGCACGACTTATCTGTTTAGAAGGCATCCGTGCGTAAAACAGGTCATTTTACGCACGGAATGTGTTTTGCCTATTTCTTCGAAGCGACTTTCTTGGTGCTGTCGAACATCACGGGGGTACCGATCATGATGGAAGCGTAGGTTCCGATGAGGATACCGAGGATGAGTGCGACACTGAGACCTCTGATGCTCTCACCGCCCCAGATTGCGATAGCAACCATAGGAAGGAGGGTGGATACCGAGGTGTTCACCGTACGGGTGAGGGTTGCGTTCAGCGAAGTGTTCACCGTCTCTGCGAAGTCTGCATTGGGATGCAGGAACTTGTTCTCGCGGATACGGTCGAAGATAACCACGTTGTCGTTGATGGCGTAACCGATGATCGTCAGGATAGCCGCGATGAAGGTCTGGTCAACGTCGAGGTTGAACGGCAGGATGCCCGTGAACAGGGAGAAGAAGCCGATCACGATGATAGCGGTATGAGCCAGTGAAACCACGCCGCCGAGACCCCAGTTCCAGCCCTTGAAGCGGAATGCGATGTAGGCGAAGATGATGATGAGGGCGAGGATCACTGCGATGATGGCGTCGCGCCTGATATCGCTTGCGATGGATGCACCCACCTTGTCGGACGACACGATACCGTTGGGGTTCTCCAGAGTCTGAGTGAAGTCGCTCAGCGTCATTTCCTCTACGAACATTCCCTTGAGAGCCTGATAGAGCATGCCTTCGATTTCAGCGTCAACGCTGGAAGACTCGTCGTCAATCTTGTAGGAGGTGGTGATCTTCATCTGGCTGTCGCCACCGAACTGCTTGACCTCGACGGAAGAATTCTTGACATTGTCGTCGGCAGCGGCTGCTGCATCGAACACATCGTTCACGGCTGCACGTACATCCTCAGCAAGCACGGGCTTGTCGAAGCGGACCACGTAGGTACGGCCGCCGGTGAAGTCGACACCGTAGGTAAAGCCCTTGGTGAAGATGCTCACGAGAGCGATCACGATCACGATGCCGGAGATGGTGTAGGACCACTTGCGGGCACCGAGGAAGTTGACATGGGTGTTCTTGAGGAAGTTGCGGGTGAAGCTGTTGTCGAAGGTGATGTTCTTTCCCTTTGCAACACGGGCCTCGAAGATGAGACGGGTGATGAAGATGGAGGTCAGCACGGAAGTGATGATACCGATGATGAGGGTGGTAGCGAATCCCTTGACAGGGCCGGAACCGAAGAAGAACAGCACGAGACCGGTGAGCAGGGTGGTGAGCTGGCCGTCGATGATTGCTGAGTAAGCATTGCTGTAACCGTCGGCGATTGCCTTGCTGAGGCCCTTGCCTGCCTTAAGCTCTTCCTTGATACGCTCATAGATGATAACGTTGGCATCCACTGCCATACCCAAAGTCAGCACGAGACCTGCGATACCGGGAAGGGTAAGCACTGCTCCGAACGAAGCGAGGGTTCCGAAGAGGAGCACCACGTTGGTGAGCAATGCGCAGTCGGCTGCAAGACCGGCGCCCTGATAGAAGAGCACCATGTAGAGGAGCACGAGGATGAAGGCGATGATGAACGAAATCATACCGTCGCGGATGGACTTGGCACCCAGCGAAGGGCCTACCACCTGCTCCTGAACGATGGTTGCGGGAGCGGGGAGCTTACCGGACTTGAGCACGTTCACAAGGTCGGTAGCCTCCTCCACGGTGAAGTGACCGGAAATCTCGGAGTTGCCTCCGCTGATTTCCTGGTTCACGACAGGATAGGAGTAGACGGTGCCGTCGAGGACGATGGCGATCTGCTTGCCGATGTTGTCCTTGGTGAGGTGTGCCCATATGTTGGCACCCTCGGCGTTCATGCTCATCGAAACCTTGGGCTCGCCGTTGGTGCGGGATTCATAGGTAACGCTGGCGTTGGTCACCGCGCTGCCGTCCAGAGGAGCCTGTCCGTCGCGGGAAGAAGCCTTGATTGCCACGAGTTCGTAGACGTTCTCGGTGTTTGCGATGGGCTTCACACCCCACATGGGACGGAACTCTGCAGGGAAGAGAGCTGCAATCTGGGGCATGGACAGATAGCGGTTCACCTTTGCGGTGTCGGCGGAGGTGGCATAGCCGATGCATGCGCCGCCGTTGCCCTGAACGGGCTGCAGCACTGCAAAGAGAGGATTCTGTGCGAGGAGAGCTTCGTTTGCTTCAGCCTCTGCATTGCCTGCAAGCTCTTCAGCTACGATGTCCTCTGCGGGAGCGGCTTCTGCCTTTGCAGGAGTCTCGTTCTCCTCAGCAAGAATTCCTGCGAGAACTTCGTTGGCCTCTGTGAGATAGGGGGCGATTTCACTATTCTCGAACGTTGTCCAGAATTCGAGGGATGCAGTTCCCTGGAGGAGCTTGCGCACGCGCTCAGGCTCTTTTACGCCAGGGAGTTCCACCAGGATACGGCCGGAATTGCCGAGCTTCTGGATGGAAGGCTGGGTGACGCCGAAGCGGTCGATACGGTTGCGGAGGACGTTGAACGAGTTGGCCACCGCGCTCTCGGCCTCTTTCTTGATAACGGAAAGAACCTCTGCGTTGGTGGACTCGGGCTTGATGCTCTCGCGCATCTCGTAAGTTCCGAAGATCTGGCTCAGGCGGGCACCGCCGGTAATCTCTTCCCAGGCCTCACCGAAAAGGGTGATGAAGTCGGACTGGGAATTGACGCTGCGGCTCTTTGCCAGAGCGAGGGCCTGATGGAACTGGGGCTCGGTGCTGTTTCCGGAGAGGGCCTTTACGAGGTCTTCCAGCTGCACCTGCAGCATAACGTTCATACCGCCCTTGAGGTCGAGGCCGAGATTTATCTCCTTGGACCTTACGTCTTTGAACTTGTAACCGAAATAAACTTTCTCATTGGAAATGGAATCGGTGTACCATTTCTGCTGTTCCTTCTTGATGGAGTCAAGATAATAAGCCTGATCCTCTGCTGCCACTTTGGCGAAAGCAGGAGTACTCTGCACTGCAACGGCTGCGGCTTCGGCATACTTTTTGGCCTTCTTGTTCTGGATGGCCGTCACGGCTGTGAAGGAAAGTTGCCAGAGGCAAGCGATGAGGAGCAGAATGGCTACTAATCTGATTGCACCTTTACTTTGCATAACGAAATTATAAGTTTTAAATAAAATTTAATTCAGCAAATTAGCTGGCAAATTTACGATTTTTTTCCGATAAAGAAATTATCTACGGGTTATTTCTTAATTTTGCAGACTGTTTGAGTGCATTTTGATGAGTTTTTTCGTTGAGAAAGCGACGGCCTTTGCGGCGGTGGTCCTGATAACCGCCGTCCCTGCCCTGCGTGCTCAGCAGATCCCTCTTCCCGACTACGAAATCATCCTGATGGATGCAGAGGCCTATCATGCCGACTACGACTTTGGCGCCGCGTCCCAGGCATACAGTGAGGCCTTGCGCAAATGCACCGACAGTACCCGCCGTGCTGAAATCGAAAAAAAACTCTCCCAGAGCCGCAACGGCCGCTCGATGTCCGGTTACTGCCAGCGCCCCAAGGTGGTGGCCCGCAAGAACTTCTCTCGCCGCGACTTCTTCCTCTACTATCCCCTTGCAGACCGATCCTGGCGCTCCGGCCCGAACCGCCTGGATCCCCGTCCTTCCGCCGAATCTCCCGTGGTATGGTTCCCGAATGGCAGCAAGGAAGCCTATTGGTCGATGGCGGATACCGCCGGCGTGCGCAACATCTACTATGCCCGCGACCTCGGTAACCACTGGTCGGCGCCCTACCGCATGCCCTTTTCTTCTTCCGAGGATGAAATCTTCCCTATGGTCTCCGACGGCAAGCTCTACTTCGCTTCCAAGGGTCTTTTCGGGGTGGGAGGATACGATATCTACGTCTGCGAGCGCAGGCCCGACGGGCGCTGGGGAGAACCCCGCAACATGGGTTTCCCGTACTCCTCGCCCTATGACGACTTCCTCTTCATCAACTCCCCGGACGGGCGCTACAGCATCTTTGCCAGCAACCGCAACTGTTCCGCCGACAGTGTGAGTGTCTATGTGCTTGAATATGAGCCCGTGCCCGTGAGCTCGGCCGTGCGCGGAGTTGAGGACCTGCAGAAACTCTGCCGCCTGGATCCTCCCCGGGACCTCAAGAAAGTGGACAACAAGAGCGCGATGTCCGCCTCGAAGGCCGCCGACCCCAACACCGAACTCTATGCCCGCAAGGCAGCCGAGGTACGCCGCCTGCGCGAAGAAATCTCCCGCCTGAACCGCGAGCTTTCCACCCTGCGCGCCTTTTACAACAACGCCTCGCCCGCCGAAAAGAACGAGATGGCGGAGAAGATAGTAAAGAAAGAAGCCCGGCTGCCCGGGCTCCAGTCGCAACTTGTCGCTGCCAACAAGGATCTTCAGAAAACGGAGATGGACTTCCTCCTGCACGGAGTGCTCATCGACCGCAGCCGTGTCGAGGCCGAGAGCGACAACGAGGTGGTTGGCGTTGAAACGTCCTACACCTTCACCCGCCGCAGCCCGGGCTCCTCCGATTTCTAGCGTCCGCTGTCTTTCACCAGCGAAGCCACTTTCGTGCAGAATTCCGCACTCTCCAGCAACTGCGTGGTGGTCAGATGCATCCTCCAGCGCCATTTGTTGTCCGGATCCGCAGGGTCGTTGATGCGTTCTTCGGCGGGATTCGGCCAGCGCAGCGCGCCGTCCATCGACAGCCAGTCCTGCAGAGGGAAGATGGCAAGCATGCTCAGCGAATCCAGATGCTCCTTGAGGATACGACGGCATTCTTCCGGACTCTTCTCATCGCTGTTCCACAGTCGGATGGAGGTCATGTCGTGCGAAGAAGTCGCCACCACACTCAGGTACGGCCAGGGGCGTCCCTTCTCCATGCGCTGCATTTCGAGGCTGAGGATCTTCTCGTGATCCATCACGCCCGGCACGCAGTCCGGCACCATCCCGAGGTCTTCGCCGCAGGCCAGCATCCCGGTGCACGACAGGAGCTTGGGGAGCTTGCGCATGGCGTTGCGCCTCCAGAACCCGTTGTGCCTGTGATAGAAGAAGTCGGTGTAGAGGGCGTCGAAGCGCTCCTTCTGCCAGCTTTCCAGATGGGAAGTGTCGGGAGAGATGAGGGGATGGAACCAGCCCGCCTTGCGCGGATCCTCTATGAAGAGTCCGAGTATGGGCAGGCCGAGGGCGTTGATTTCGTCCCTGCTATACGGCAATGCAGGGTTGAAGTGCCCCAGCAGGCCGCTCTTGTGAGGGAGAGGAATCTCCCAGATGCGGAAGAAGCCCAGGATGTGGTCGATGCGGTAGGCGTCGAAATACTTTGCCATGGTGCGCAGGCGGGCCTTCCACCAGGCATAGTCGTCCTTCGCCATCTCCTCCCAGTTATAGGTGGGGAAGCCCCAGTTCTGGCCGTCCCTGCTGAAGAAATCCGGCGGTGCGCCCGCACTCGAATCCAGATTGTAGAGCGCCGGATAAGTCGCGGCGTCCACGCTGTCGCGCCCTACTCCGATCGGGAGGTCGCCCTTGAGGTACACGCCCTTCTCGTGGGCGTACTTCACTGCGCGTGAAAGTTGCTTGTCGAGGTGGAACTGCACCCAGCGGTAGAAGTCCGGGGAGATGCCGTCGCGCTTCGCGCAGAACTGTGCGTAAGGGTCGAGCCAGTAGGCGTTGTCTTTGATGAACTTCCGGCAGGCGGGCGAAGCGAGATCCTTTGCTCCGTTCTTTGCGAACGCCTGCTTGAGGTATTTGATTTTCAGCTTGATTACGCGGGGATAATCCACGGTGGGAAGAGCGTTCAGTTCTTTCTTCGCCTTGAGGTATGCGGCATCTTCCTTCACTCCCACCTCGGGCAGATGAATGTAGATGGGATGCAGTGCGAACGACGAAACCGGACTGTAGGGATAGGAATCTCCCCACTCCCCGTGACGGGTGGTGTCGTTGATGGGAAGGAGTTGCAGCACGCACTGCCCGGTACGTTCCATCCAGTCTACAAACTTTGGAATATCGCGGAATTCACCCACTCCAAAACCTTCGTCACTGCGTAGGGAGAAAACAGGAATGGCTGTTCCTGCTCCCCTGAATCCAGGCTGGTCGAAAATTTTGGCGGAATGCTCCCTTGGGAAGGGGCAGCCCGGAATCGGGCAGTCTATCCATGCATCACAGATTTCTCCCTTCGCCTCCTCCTTGGAACGATGATGGTGCGCCCATTCGGTGCGTGTCCAAAGGCCGTCTTCAATCACCACATAGAAATAGTCCTTGAGGATGGTCGAGTTCGCCGACGGAATGCTCAGCGTCCATATGTCGCCTGCGGTATAATTCATGGGCCAGACCCTGTCGTCCGCACCCACCAGCGCCAGGGATTCACCCCAGCGGGTATGATATTCTATCTTGAAATGGATCATATCTACTTTTGTATTATCTTCCATCCCCAGGCAGGAAGGATGCCGTCGGGTGTGCTTTCGGAGCGCAGGCCCCTGATCGGAGCTGAGGGTTCAGCGCTCAAGTTCGCAAATACCGTCACCTTGTTTCCGCATACCCTGCGCGAGAAGGCCAGCACGTCGGGATCGCCTGTCTCTATCCACTTCATCTTGCCTCCGCGCTCTCCTGCAGCAAGGGCTGGATTGTCGTGTCGAAGTGCAACAAGGTACTTGTAAAAGTCCGTATATTCGTTTGCCGACCAGTCTGTTATGGGATCCTTCTCGAAGAATTCCAGTCTGCGGTCCAGACCGATTTCCTGCCCTGTGTAAATTAGGGGCTGTGTCTTCGGAAGAGTGAAATTCAGCACCTCCATCACCTGCCAGGCCTCTCCCAGACGCTCAAACTCCGTGCCGTTCCAGGAGTTTTCGTCGTGGTTCGATGTGAAAGCGAGGCGGAATGCGGATGCGGGAGTGTTCGCCGCATCTTTTGCGATATACTCGCGGAGTTCCTTCGCGGTCTTCACGCCGTCCTTGTTGGCAGGGCCGTTCCCGATGGCGTTCTCGATGTGATGCATCTCCCAGGCATAGGTGGCGTCGAACATGGTATCTGCCATGAACTCAGGCTTTTCCGCCTCTGCGAGAAGGTATATTTCCGGGTAGGCCCTGCGCAGTGCGGGCACCAGGTACTGCCAGGTCTCGGAAGGCATCTCGCCCGCGGCGTCGCAGCGGAATCCGTCCACGCCCTTGTCGAGCCAGAAGCGCATGGCGTCCTCCTGAGCATACCAGACTTCCTTGTTGGCGTAGTTGAGGCTGCGGGTGTCGGTCCAGTCATATTCCCAGATGGCGTTTCCGAGGGAGTCGCGCTCGTAGAAGTCGGCGGGTTTCTCCGTCATCCAGACATTATCGGGAGCGGTCTGGTTCGCCACCCAGTCGAGGATGAGCTTGAAACCCTGGGCATGGGCTGCGGCGAGAAGATCCTCGAAGTCCTGCATGGTGCCGAATTCGGGGTTCACGGCCTTGTAGTCGGAGATGGCATAGTAGCTGCCGAGGGTCCCCTTGCGGCCTTCGGTGCCGATTTCGTTGATAGGCATGAGCCAAAGGATGTCCACTCCGAGGTCCTTCAGGCGTGGAAGCTGGGCCTCGACACCCTTGAAGGTGCCTTCGGGGCTGAACTGGCGGACGTTGACCTCATAGACTACGGTATTGTAAGTCCACTCGGGATGCACGTTCTTCACTGGGGCGCTGCAGCATGCGCTCAGCGCTGCGGCCGCGATTGCGGCAATAAATATCCTTTTCATATTGGGCATTTAACTTATTGTATATCAATGTTTTCCTGAAAACAAATCGTCTTTTTTCGCCGATTTGTTTCCAGCAATTTGCTGTTAATCAACCATTTAGCTGCCCGGCCTCCGGCTGGGTACTACTGCCGGAATACAGCCGAGGAGTTGGCGCCGAGTTCGAGCGTTGTGCCGGAAACCGAGACGGAACCGAGTGAGACCAGCATGTCGGAAAGCTTGTCTCCGTCAAGGTCCAAATCCACCGGCGATGCACCCACATTGTGCACGACAAGGGCTTTGGCGCCGTCGGAGGCGGTCATATACCAGCAGGCGACAGAACCTTGAAGGGTGTTGCCGTCGTTATACTTCGGGTGCGCGGACATCTTCCCGGAAGCAAGGGCGGGGCAGGTGTTGCGGGCGTAAGTCCACTCGTAGTAGGTGCGAAGGAGAGACTCTGGATCATCTTCCTGGGCCGTTACTGATACGGCGTCCGTCACCAGACTCATGTCGACGTGTCCGCCAAGGTCGCCGGTAGCGGCGGTGGAGGCGGAATCCCAGACCATGGGAGTGCGTACGAGTTCATCGCGTCCGCCCTCGTCACCGTCCTTTCCCCAGTATCCGAGTTCCTCTCCCTGATAGATATACGGTTCTCCTTCCGCCGTCATAAGGAAGGCTGCGGCCTGCTTCAGCTTTGCGAGGTCGCGTCCGAGGACCGAGGCGGCGCGGGTTTCGTCGTGGTTGGTCAGTTTGGTGGCGGCGATGGCGCCCGGGCGTACGGCCGCATAAGCCTTGCGATACCCCATCAGGTCCTTCGCGAAGTAGCAGCCGGTGCGCTGGTTCAGCACCCACTTCAGCCTCTCCCAGAAATCGAACTCGAAGCAGGCGGGCAGGCCCTTGTAGTAGGGAGCGACGTCGGATGAGCCCATCCACACCTCTCCTACCATGTAAAGGTCGGACGAGTGAGTCTTGCGGAAGGTGGAGTTGCAGCGCTCATACCATTGGCGCAGGAATTCCGGATTCTCGTCTCCGCGCTCGTCGGAGTAGATGTGCTTGACCGCATCCAGGCGGAATCCGTCCACGCCCATGCCCATCCACTTGTCCGCGGTCTGAGCCAGGGCCCGGAAGGCTCCGGAAGACGATGCGGTGCCGACGGGGCCATAGTTCAGATCCGGCATCCAGCTGCCGAACGCGCCCTGGAACTTCATCTGGGTAGGAGTGCCGAAAAGTATGTCCTGCGCATCTTCGTTGCTGAGGGCAAGCGCCTCGCCGAATGTCAGGACGTTCGAGCCCTTGGGAGCTCCCCATTTCGTTCCGCCGTCCCAGGAAGTATCCGATGTGCGCACCAGCACTCCCCAGGGAGAGTCCGTATCGAGAGTTATCTCATAAATATCCGTGCCTGTCCTGTACATGCGGACGGCCTGTCCGGGCTCGCCTACCCAGAGGAACATCTTTACCGAGGTGTCGGGATTGGAGTTTTGGGCGGCCCCGTCGGCCGCGGTCACGGTCAGGGTCTTCGGAGTCCCGGAGAAATCCACCTTGAAATGGAGCCGGCCGGTATAACCTATCTCTCCCACGGTCACGTCGTGCCATTCGCCGGAATTGTAGGAACCGAGCATGGGGAACTTGCCTGCGGCGATGTCCGCGGAAGGATTGGAGGAGATGTGGAACCAGCCGAACTTGTCGGATGACGGGCCCTTCTTGGCCTCGGCGAACCAGACGTTCCCTTTGCCGGTGTGGTTCAGCACATAGTCCATATAAACCTTGATCTCCTTGCTGTGGGCGGCATCGATGAGCGCCTTGAAATCCTCTTCCGTGCCGTACTTGGGGTTGATCTTGGAATAGTCCTGCACGTCGTAGCCGTGATAGGAATCTGCAGGATGGGCGGGAGAGAGCCATATCGCGGACACCCCGAGGGCGTCGAGGTAGTCCAGTTTGGATTTGATGCCGTTGAAATCGCCAATCCCGTCGCCGTCGCTGTCGGCGAAGCTGTAGATAAGCAGCTGGTAGGTGATATTCCCCTGCTTCTGCCCTGCGGCGTAGGCAGGACGTTCGAATGTCTGCTCTCCGGCAGGATTCTTTTCTTTTCCGCAGGCCAGGCAAAGCGAGGCCGCGATCAGTATACAGAAAAACCTTTTCATCGGCTATGTTCTTGATAAGGACCTGCAAGTCCGTATCAGGGGCTTGCAGGCAAAAGAAAGACTTGACTTACTTGACGATACCGGTTCCGGCGTTGAAGTCGTAAGTGATGGTCTGACCGGCTGCGACAGCGATCTGCTCAGGGTCGCCGCCGGCTTCGCGGTAAACGATCTTGCCATCCTTGGGGATGAACTCTGCGTGCCACCAGTCTTCACTGAGTTCGCAGACGACGCAGGTGCGGATCTGGGTACCGGCAGCGACGGTGGTGTAGCTTGCATTCTTGCCGTCGATGGTGAAGCGGGCAGATTCGAGGTCCTTGTTCCAGTTGGCGTTGCCGAAAGGCTCTGCCATACCTACGATAACGGCGGGCTCAACAATGACCTTGCTGTTTGCGTAGTCGACCTGAAGGGTGTAGAGGCCTGTTGTCTCGACAAAGCAGTTGCCATCTTTCACAGTGAAACCCTTGCCATTGCCGAGGTCGGTGAAGTCGGATCCCCACTTGGTGTTGACAGTGCTGAACTTGAAGCCCTTGCCTGCCTCGATGTAGCGGATTGCCCAGAACATACCGGGCTGGCTGTGGAACGGGTGCATTGCAACCGCCTGGGAAGGAGTGTCCTCGAGGCCCCATCCTTCGATGCCTTCACCGATCATGTACATCTCCTCGGGGAGAGTGGATTCCTGGGTGAGGACAATCTTGGAAGTGTAGGAAGCGCCGATTTCGCCGGCAGTGAGCTTGAAGGTGAGGGTGATGTCGTACAGACCGCCCTTTTCAACCTTGATGTTCTTTCCGCCTGCTGCGAGGACATCCTCTGCCTTGCCTTCGTTAACATTGCCGAGGTTGGTGTTTGCGCGCACCTTGCCTGCATCGTCGAGGGTGATCTTCCAAGCGCCGCCGTAAGCGAATTTGAACTCACCGTTCTTGGACATGTTGGCGTCCTTGATGGTATAGGTGATTCCTTCGTTGGTGAATGCAGTAGCTTCCATCTTGGTGAAGCCCCAGCCGTTCATCGCACCACGTACGCCCCACTCTACGGGAGCGACGATAATCTGAGCCTCGGCAAGGTCGTTAGCCTTGTTGAGGTCGAGCACGATGTGATAGAGGCCGGTGCTGGTAACCTTCATTGCGGGAGCGGAGTCGCCGGTCTTGAGAGCACCCTTGAAAATAGCCATCTGGGGATCTTCGCCGTAGATGGTGCTGCCCTCTTCGGGAGTGAACTCGGAAAGAGTTGCGCTGTAGCGGGTCTGTTTGCCGGCCTCATAGAGCTTGAGGTCGAACTCTTTGCCGCCCTGAAGCACGATGTACTTCTCGTACATTCCGTCGCGCTTGGTCTGGTCGGCAGCCTCGTTAGTGCCTGCGGTCATCATATAGGCGGGTTTGAGCTCGGAAACTCCGGTAGCTTCTCCTGCCACATAGAAACCATCCTCAACAGCCTCGTCGAGGTTCTTGTTTTTGTCGTTGCCATTGCAGGATGCAAAGCAAACGGCCATAAGTGCAGTTGCACTCAAAAGAAAAAACTTTTTCATAAAACGTTTTAATTAATAAAGTTGTTAATTATTTCAGGTTTTAGTAGTAATTCTAATAACCAGGGTTCTGGGTCCAGATTGCGTTGCCGTTTTCGTCGCGCAATGAAGTCTCCAGAACTGCGTAAGGAATAGGGAACCATTTGCGATATTCGTCGGTACCCGTCACGAATTCCACGTATTTGGGGTCGTTGAACTTGCCGAAGCGGATGAGGTCGCGTCTACGCATGTTTTCCCATGCGAACTCGCGGCCGCGCTCGTCCAGTATGCCGTCCAGCGTCATAGAGCCGGGTGCAGCCGTGGCGTAAGCGCTGTTGAAAGCAGCTTCCTTGTCTCCTTCGTTATAGGCGAAACAGCGGGCACGAAGGCGCTTGAAGTCGGCGCTGCCCGCGCTGCTGGTGCCGGCGCCTCCGCGGAGGATGGCCTCTTCTTTCATCCACAGCACATCTGCATAGCGGAAGAGGACAAAGTCGTTCTCGCAGTAGTCGTACTTGCCTTCCTTATCTATCTCATACTTGAACATGCGGGCGCCTTCGAGGTCGGTAGCCTCCGTGAGAGAGTGAAGTGTGGGTACTATAATGGCATCGGACTTGGCCTCGTCCTTGTCCTTGAGCAGAGTCTTGCCATCGGCATCGTAGATAGGGCCTACGAACCATCCCCACTGATGGGTGGCATTGGTCCCGAGGGCACGCTCCGCATCGGTGCCTGCACCGCGGACGTCGTTCTTGTTGTAGCGCTCGATGAAGGACGGGCGGGCGCAGAAGCCGTTCCAGGGCTTCTCTATCATCCCGTAGGTCTGCTGATGATTGTAGTTGAGGGTGAGGATGGTGAGACGGAGTTTGTTCGACATGCTGCCGTTGCTGCGGGCGTCGAACTTGGCATTGCCGTTCTCGACTATGACGAAGATGTTCTCCCTGCTGCCCTCGTTGTTGATCTTGAAGTTGTTGAAGAAATTGTCCTCAATGCTGTAGGAACCGGCGTCGATGATGGCGTCGCAGCAGCGTACGGCATTGGTATAGAAGTCGGCGGCGGAACTGATCTTGCTACTTGCAGTATTTGTCAGGTCGATGTTGGAAGGGGTGCATCCGAAGGACTCTGCGTTGAGGTAAAGGCGTGCGAGCAGCGCATAGGCGAAGCCCTGGGTTGCGCGGCCGTAATTCAGCGCACGGTTAGCGTCGGTGACCACGGGGAGGTTTGGAGCATTCTTCTCCAGGCAGTCCACAAGGCGGCTCCATACTTTTTCGGGAGCCATCAGGGGTTCGGTGTCAGATTCGAATTTCTCCTGATAGGGGATGCGTCCGAAACAGTCGAAGAGCATGTAATAGTAGTAGCTGCGCATAACCTCAAGCTCTCCCACATACTGTGCGAAAACCTTTTCGGACATCGATTCCTTATTGTTCTCGAGCGTGGCGATCAGTTTGTTGCAGAGCACCGCGCCTGAAATGGTAGTGTTCCAGATATTTCGGAAGGCCTGGCCCATCACATCCCAATTGTGGGTGTTGAGATTGCGCCAGTAGTTGCCGTCGGCCCAGTCCTTGTCGGGCATGCGGATAGGGCATACGCCCTCGTCGGCGGTAAGGGTTACGACGCCCCAATATCCCCAGTGATCGTGAAGCCACTTGACATCGGCGTATGCCTGGCCGACAAGCAGGGCAACATTTTCTTCCTTGGACATCATATCCTTGGTAGTAGGGTTGCCATAGTTGACCTCGTCCAGCATGCTGTCGCAAGAATTCAGGGCGAGAAGTGCAAGTACAGAAGCAAATATTATCTTTTTCATGACCGTCATATTTTATTAATAGAGGCTGATGTTCACGCCGACGAGGAAGGTTGCGACAGTGGGATAGAAGGAGCACCAGTCAATGCCGGCATCCCATACGCCCGTAGTGTTGACCTCCGGGTCCTGCCCGCTGTATTTCGTGATGGTGAGCAGGTTCTGCCCGGTAGCATATATCCTTGCGGAACGGATGAATTTGTTCTCCTTGAGATTGAAGGTGTATCCGACAGTAAGATTGTCGAGTTTGATGTAGGAGCCGTCTTCCAGATAATAGCTGGAGAAATGGGCTTTGTCGGAAAGCACGGTGTTCGCACCGTCGATATCCTTCATGAACACATTGAAGGTCTGGGAGTCCTGAGGGCCGTATGCCCAGCGGGTCAGGTTCAGGATCTTGTTGCCGAATACACCGCGGAAGAACAGGGATGCGTCCCAGTTCTTGTAGCGGACATTGTTGTTCCAGCCGAAAGTGAAGAGAGGCTGGGCGTTGCCAATAACCTGACGGTGGCCTTCCGTGGCATTGGCGCCGGAGACGACGCCGCCCTCGGGAGTGTTGAACATCCAGGTGCCGTCGGATTTGAAGCCCGCAAAGTCGAGGCCGTAGAATGCGCCGACGGGCTGTCCCTCAATGAGAATCTGGGTGTTGGTGTTCATGATGCCGTTTTCTCCTACACCGCCGGAAGTGGTTTCCTTGTAATTGAAGCCCTTCTCAGGGTCCGACAGGCGGGTGATGTAGTTGCGGTTGAAGGAAATGGTGGGAGTTGTGGTCCAACTGAAGTCTTCCTTCTTGAGCGCTACGTAGCTAAGCGAGAGTTCCGCACCGTAACTGTCCATCTGGCCGGCATTTGCAAGCAGGGTGTGGAACTGATAAGGAGGAGTGGGGACCTCATAGTCCCAGAGCAGGTCGGCGGTGTGGCGGTAGTAAACGTCCAAACTTCCGTAGAGGCGGTTGTCCAGGAGGCTGTAGTCCACGCCGAGGTTGTATTCGAACTTCTTTTCCCATTTGAGGTCGG
Organism: uncultured Bacteroidales bacterium; assembly: GCA_946530505.1. Classification (GTDB taxonomy): domain Bacteria; phylum Bacteroidota; class Bacteroidia; order Bacteroidales; family UBA932; genus Cryptobacteroides. Next base: position 5,497 of record CAMNAD010000006.1, on the reverse strand, counting down.
GGTTGACGTTCTGGGCGACTGCGTAGGTGTATACATACTGGCCGTTGTACCAGAAGGTTCCGCCGTTGGAAAGCATCTCGATGGAACGGAGGTCGCTGGCGAGGTTGTTGCCGGTGACACCGAATCCGAGACGCAGCTTGAGGTCGTTCACCCAGCTGACATTCTTCATGAAGTCTTCGCCGCTGACGCGCCATCCTGCGCTGAGTGCGGGGAAGAGACCCCACTTGTGGTTGGCTCCGAAGCGGGAAGAACCTTCGCGACGGATGGAGGCGGAAAGGAGATACTTGTCCTTGTAATTATAATTGGCACGGAAGAACAGGGCGGCCAGGGTGTTGGAGTTGCGGTACGAGCTTACATTCAGGTATTGTTTCGTGGCATCGCCGTTGCCGATCTGATAGTACTTGGCATCGTCGGTGGGGAAACCCTTGTTGGATATGTCGGAACCGTCATAGAGAAAGTTCTGCCAGGAGAAACCTCCGACAAGGGCGAGGCTGTGACCATTGAAGTTGTGCACGTAGTCGGCGGTTATTTCCAGCAGGCGGCTGTAGTTAAAGTTGCCACCGCGGGCTGCCGTACCGGAGTCGGAGAGGTCGGTATTGACGCCGTGATTGTAAGAGAAACTGCGGTTGTCGCCCTCTTCCATCGCTCCGAATGCGTTGATTTTCAAGCCTTCCACCGGCTTGATATTCACCGTGGCCTTGACACTTCCGCGGAAGTAGTTGCCGTCACCGTAGGATTCCTTCCGGTTCATATTTTCTACAGGATTCACCGCACCTGTCTCAGTAGGGAAATAGTATCCGTTGGAAGTGCTTGCGTCGTAGATGGGATAAGTCGGGTTAAGCAGCGAGGCGTACTTGAAATCTCCGCAGAAATAGTCGTTGCGGTAGTGCATGTAAGAAAGGTCGTACTGGAGATCGAGCCAGCCGTCGAGGGCTTTCTGCCCGGCGGCGATCTTTGCGATCATTTCGTTGCGGTTGGTGTTGCGGGCTATGCCCTCGGCGTTCTTGTAGTTGACCGAAGCGCGATAGTTGAACTTGCGTGAAGATCCCACGATGGCAACGTTGTGGTTGTGTGCGATGGCGGCGGACCTGGTGACTTCGGAGAGCCAGTCGGTATTGTAGGTCTCGCCGGCGGCATCGGTGTAGAGGGCGGGTTTCACCTTTCCTCCGCTGAGTTCGGCAAGGTTGCGGTACTGTTCGGGGGTAGCCATTCCGAGGTCGCCGTTTTTGACGGATACGGAGGCGTATCCAGAATACTCGACGTGGGTGCTGGCCACATCTTCGAAGTTTTCACCTCGTTTCGTGGTGATAATGATGACACCGTTGGTTCCGCGAGTACCGTAGATTGCGGCTGCGGAACCGTCCTTCAGCACATCCATCGAAGCGATTTCATCGCTGGAGATGTTGTCGATGTTGCTCACCGGCACACCGTCGACGATGAACAGAGGAGAGGTGCCTGCACCTTTGTCGAGGGTGGAGAAACCACGGATCTGGATATTGTATCCGGTACTGGTCGGGTCGGAGGTGGTCTTTATGATGTTGAGACCTGCGACCTTGCCCTGAAGCAGACCCATGGGGTTTGTCTTGACGCCGGCGTTGAAATCTTCGCTCTTGATGGAAGCGACGGAGCCGGTGACCTCTTTCTTCTTCTGTGAACCGTAACCGATCACGACCACTTCATCGAGGAATGTGGTATCGTCGGAAAGAGTGATTGTGGCAGGCACTTCAGATGCCTTGAAAGTTTGGGTGGCATAGCCGATGCAGCTGATTTCCACGATTGCTTCCGGTCCGGAAACGGTGAAAGCGTAGTCGCCGTCCAGGCCGGTGGAAACACCGTTGGAGGTTCCCTGCTCCAGGACCGTGGCCCCGAATACAGGGCCGAGCTGGTCGACCACGATGCCTTTGACCTGATAGCCTTGTGCGAAGGCAGTCAGACCAAGAATGAACATTGTTGCGAGACTAATGATTCTCTTCATATCTAATGATTATTTCTGTTTGGTATCGATAAAACGTACGCAGAGCGCTCCCAGCACGAGGAAAACTCCTGCGGTCACGAGCATTGCGGGCTGGCTGCCTCCAAGGGCTTTGAGCACCAGGCCTCCGGTTGCGGCGGCGACTATCTGCGGCAGGCAGATGGTGCAGTTGAAAAGGCCCAGGTAGCTGCCCATGTGGGGGTTGCCTTCAAGCGCGTTGGTAAGCAGTGTGAAAGGCAGGGCCAGCATCGCCGCCCATGCGGTTCCGATGAGGAAGTACGCTGCGCAGGCGAGGAATTTGTCGTGGATGAAGAAGAGCGAAACGAAGCCGAGAGCTCCGATCAGCAGGCTCACCACGTAAGCGGTCTTGATGTTCTTGAATTTAGGCAGGACGGTAGCCCAGATGATGGATCCGACGGCCTGCACCGCGAATACCACGCCCACCCAGTTGCCTGCGGCCTGATAATCGGCGGAAGCGGTATCTGTGACTCCGCCCCAGCAGTTGAATGCGAGGGTGCCGTTGGAGTAGGTCCACATGTAGAGGAACGCCGCCCAGCAGAAGAACTGCACGAGGCCGACGGTCCAGAAGGTGCGAGGGGCCTTGGCAAGAAGCTTGAACAGGCCCTCGCTCTTGGCATTTTCGGTTTTGGCCGGGTCGATTCCGTGGAATTCCGCGTATTCTGCTGGAGGCATCTCCTTCACCTTCAGGAAGGTGTAGAGCACGCAGACGATGAGGATGGCCGCTCCTACGTAGAAGGAGGTTATGACGCTCGGGGGGACCTGCCCTTCGGGAGCCTGGTTCGCGATTCCTATCCAGGTGAAGAAGATGGGGAAAAGGTATCCGAACAGGCTGCCGGCGTTGCAGAGGAAGCTCTGGATGGAGTAGGCCTTGGCCTTCTGCTCCTCGTTCACCATGTCGCCCACCATCATCTTGAAGGGCTGCATGGCCACGTTGATGCTGGTGTCCAGGAAGATGAGGCTGAAGAGTCCGAACCACATGGCGGAGTTGAGCCCAAGGAGCATGTAGGAGGTGGAAAGATTCAGGCTGCCGGCGTTGGGCAGGAGGATCATCACCAGCACCGCCACGATTGCGCCCGCCAGCAGGTAGGGCTTGCGGCGGCCCATGCGGCACCAGGTCCGGTCGGACCATTTGCCGATGAGCGGCTGGACCAGCATTCCCATGAGGGGCGGAAGTATCCAGAAGAAACTCAGCTGGTGCGGATCCGCACCGAGGGTTGCGAATATCCTGCTGATGTTGGCGCTCTGCAGCGCATAAGCTATCTGTACTCCGAAAAATCCGAAGCTGAGATTCCACATCTGCCAAAAGGACAAGTTGGTTTTATTTCCCATATGGTTGGTCTGTTTCAGCGTTAAAACGACGCGAATTTATGTTTTTTCATTTTATAAATAAGGGCTTTCCGATGAACAGGCGTTTTTTTCGGATGAATTGGAGCTATTTGATGACGAAATTTTCGTATCTTGCAAAACTATGAGTAAAATGCGAGCCGGCTGGCTGATACATATCTTCGCCCTCCTTCACCTGCTTACAGCGATTGTATGCAAGGCGTCCGGGCTGAGCGACACACTGCTCCTTACTATGCTTACAATGACGCTCACGGTGCTCCTGTGCGCCCGCGAGCGTCTGTCATTGGAATTCACGGCGCTTGCCATCGTGCTTGTGAACGTGGTCGGCTATTTTGCCGGGGTGGGGCTTGCGGCGTTATTCGATTTCATCTCGGCGGATGCTACATTGCGCGCCGGGCTCGCCACCTTCCTCACTACGGAGTTCATCGGCTGGATGCTGCTGCTTGCAGCCCGTTCAAGGGTCGCCTCCTTGGGAAGGGGAACAGGCCTGATAGTCGAAGACAAGCAGATGACGGTGCTCATCATTGCCATCGCGATAATCTATGTTGCAAGGGTTCTGTTGGACCTCTACTCCAGCGGCGAGGGTTCCCGCGGAGAGATCATAGGCAATTCCATAGCCCTCCTGCTGTTCGTGGCAGACGTGGTGTTCATCGCGCGCAGCGTTCGCGATGCGCAGATACACCCCATTTATAAAGAAAGATTCCTGGTGCGCGTGGGAGACAAGATCATCCCCTTGCAAACCAGTGAAATAGCATGTGTTGTCTCAGAAAACAAAGGGACCTATATCATCTGCAGGGACGGCTCCCGCTATGTCGTAAATCCTTCCCTGGACGAACTCTCCGGAGGCCTGGACCCGCAGATGTTTTTCCGCATCTCCCGCAGCGCCATCATTTCCAAGTCGGAGGTGCTGGGTGCGGAGAAGCTGCCCGGCGGAAAGCTTGTACTGGACACGAAGCTGTCAACCCCGCTGGAAGTCAGCAGGGCCCGTGTGGAAGATTTCTTGTCCTGGTTGGAAAACTGACGATATGAATACGATACTCTTTTTCTTATTGACGGCCGGCACTCTGCTCAGCCCGGGCGGAAAACTCCGGATGGATTTCGATGTAAACAGGAAAGGCGTTCCCACCTATGAACTTCAATATGATGGGAAGAAAGTGGTAAAAACCAGCAGGCTGGGCTTTGAATTCCGTGGGGAGAAAATAAATGTGCGGGAAACCGCTAAGAACCGCGGGAAGCGCTATGGCAGGCCGGTGGATATGCAGCGCGGCTTCACTCTGAAAGATGTGCAGACGTCCAGTTTCGATGAAACCTGGCAGACCGTATGGGGCGAGGAATCCCACATCCGCAACAATTACAACGAAATGGCCGTAACGCTCGAAAAGAACAATGTGCAGATGATCATCCGCTTCCGCCTCTACGACGACGGCCTTGGCTTCCGCTATGAGTTCCCCGAGCAGCCAGGCCTGGTGGATTTTGTGGTCAAAGACGAACTTACCGAGTTTGCGATGGCGGGCGACCATACCGCATTCTGGATCCCCGGCGATTACGACACCCAGGAATACAGCTACAATGTAACCAGGATGAGCGACATTCGCCGGACGGCTCGCAAGATGACCGTCGGCAACGCATCCATGCAGACCTTCAGCCCTTCGGGTGTGCAGACCGCCCTGCAACTCAAGACCGACGACGGATTGTATATCAACATACACGAGGCTGCCGTGGTGAACTATCCTACCACCAACCTTGAACTCAGGCGCAGGACCTTCCGCACGCATCTTACTCCCGACGCCGAAGGCTGGGGAGCCCTGCTGCAGGCCGGCAGCCGCACCCCATGGCGCACCGTAATGGTGGTGGACGACGCCCGCAAAATACTGGCTTCAAGGCTGATACTGAATTTGAACGAACCCTGCGCACTCGACGACGTCAGTTGGATCCACCCTACCAAATACATGGGTGTATGGTGGGAGATGATAGTGGGCAGGACCACCTGGTCGTACACCGACGAGCATAATGTAATCGTCATCGGGGAGACCGACTACGAAGGTTCCAAACCCCACGGCAGGCACGGGGCGAACAATGAGAACGTCCGCCGGTACATCGATTTCGCCGCCGCCAGCGGAATGGACGGCCTGCTGATAGAAGGCTGGAACATAGGTTGGG
>CAMNAD010000005.1 GCA_946530505.1 uncultured Bacteroidales bacterium | reverse complement strand
GTACCACTCGACACCAAGGTGCGGGATGGCGGTGATGCCGAGGTAGCGGGCCAGGATGGAATTCGTTACATCCGGGAAACTTGATACCAGAACTTATGGCAAGAGCAAGAATATTACGTCCGGAAATTTTGTCGAACAGGATGTCGCACTGGCATGGAGCATCGATCTGGGAAAGGTGAAAAAAGAAAAGGAGGAAGTCCTTATGCTTGCCTATGATGATATTTACTCCATCAAATTTCAGGGCAGGAACCTTCGTCCTTACTGGAATGCCGACGGCAGGAATACCATAACGAAAGAGATGCAGAAAGCTGCAAAGGCCTGGCCCAAGCTTGGAGACAGGCTCGCGGCTTTCGATTCCGACCTTATACGCGAAGCGACTCAGTCCGGAGGCAAGGAGTATGCCGATTTATGTGCTACTGCTTACAGGCAGGCGGTCGCTGCTCATAAACTCGTTATGTCGGAAAGGGGCTCCCTATATTTCATTTCGAAGGAGAATTTCTCCAATGGATGCGCAGGGACCGTGGATGTGACTTATCCGTCCATTCCTTTGTTCCTAAGATATAATACCGAAATAGCCAAGGCTCTGGTAAACTTCATTTTCGATTATGCAGAAGGCCCCAAGTGGAACAAGGTCTGGGCGCCGCATGATGTCGGGGTATATCCGGATGCGTATGGGCAGCACTATGGCAACTGGATGCCACTGGAAGAAAGTGGCAATATGCTCTTGATAACAGCTGCGATCCTAAAACAAAGTCCCGACGCCGGTTTCGCCCAGAAGCACTGGAGTACTCTGACAAAGTGGGCTCTCTATGCTCTGCAGAATGGTCAGGATCCGGAGAATCAGTTGTGTACCGACGATTTCGCGGGGAAACTTGCTCATAATGTCAATCTGTCGGCAAAGTCCATACTTGCTGTTGCCGCTTACGCTAAAATGGCACGTTCCATCGGGAAGGTGGATGAAGCAAAAGCTTTCCAGGAATTTGCCATGAATATGGCAGCCTTGTGGAAACACCGTGCATTCGAGGAGGATCATTACAGGCTGACTTTCGATGGCGAAGGAACGTGGAGTCAGAAGTACAATCTTGTCTGGGACAAGGTTCTCGGGCTCAATATATTCGGCGATGAGGTAGTGGCGACGGAACTTGAATGGTACAAGAAGCATTTCAATACCTACGGACTGCCTCTCGACAGCCGCCGTCAGTATTCCAAGACGGATTGGCAGCTTTGGACTGGAACCATGGCCGGGACCGTTGACGGCTTCCGCGAGTTCCTCCTCCCTGTCTACAAGTTCTATAACGAGACTCCGGATCGTGTGCCCCTCGGCGACTGGGTGAATACCGAAGAACCTACGTTCAATGCCATGCAGGCCCGCAGCGTCGTCGGCGGTTTCTTCATGAAACTCTATGCTGACCACCCTGTGAGCCCTCTTCCTGCAAAAAAGAAATAGCAGATCGACTGCTGAATGAGGCAGACTATTTCCAGTCGGCCTCATTCAACGGCCAGTCGTCCGTGCGGAACGGGCCGGCGGGGATACCGAAGTTGTTGTAGAGACCGCCTACGCTCCAGTTGTGCCAGCAGTAACGTACGGCTACCGGCTCGGAAACAGATTCGCTCCACACCTCCACCACGTCTCCATGTTTCGGATCGCGGCGTGCCTTGGCGGGTACAAACTTGCGGTCGGGGCCTGCAATCTCGAAGCCGGGAATGTCAGCGCCCATAGGAGATAGACCCAGACCGTCGACTTTCATCTGTACGAAAGCCTTGCCGTCGTGGAACTGGACTATCTTGTAGTAGGGGGCGCAGGCTTCGATGGCGGTCATGCCATAGTCGTTGCGTAGCGCCAGCCATGCAAGCCGCTGGCCGACTTCCTGCTTATGGCATGGATGTATGGTGCCATATTCGCCGATGTCGGTGGTGGTGGCGTAGCCCGCGTGATCCATTCCCTGGACGGATTTCTGTTGGGCCTCGCAGAAGTATCCGCTATGCGTCTTGCGTCCGTTGTCGTATGGGTAGGGCGCGATCTGTACACAGTAGAAGGGAGCTTCGGGAACTTCGAACAGAGAACGCATCATCTTCACATATGAGCGCTGCAGCTGCACGTACTGGTCCGGCCTGGCGCGGTTGGCTTCGCCCTGATACCATATCATCCCTTTGAACGTGAACGGGATGAGTGGAGCAACCTGGCCGTTGAAAAGCAGACAGGGATCCTGATGCTTGCGCCTTACGGCACGCTTGCCGTCCAGATGTCCCAGGTCGGTCTTCGGGTACTCTTTTTCGAATACCTCGCGACTGATCCAGGTCTCGATGCTGCTGCCGCCCCAGGAACTGACAATTATTCCTACAGGGATGTCCAGGGCTTCCTGCAGGGCGTCTGCAAAGAAGTATGCGGTCGCGCTTGTGTTTGCTACCGTATTGGGATCGTTCTTGCCCCAGGAACCTTCACAACTGTCCATTACTGTCACTGATGACTGTTTTTTTATATTGCATATGCGAATGGGGCGGGAGGCCTTGGCGCTTACGATGTACTTGATACCATCTTTTGCAGGTTGAGATCCGTATCCCTTCATGGGCATCTCCATGTTGGACTGGCCGGATGCGAACCATACTTCGCCGATCAGGACGTCGTGGAGGACAAGTTTCTCTCCGTCGGAAATGGTGATTTCGTAAGGTCCGCCGGCTTCGGGGGTATGAACACGTACCAGCCATTTACCCGTCTGGGAATCAGCAGTCGTGCTGACTTTCTTCTTGTTCCAGGAGGTCTTGACGGTCACTGTTTTTCCGGGTTTGGCTTTGCCGAAAATGGCAGCATCTGTCTTCTGCTGAAGTACCATGTTGTCGCCGATGACGGGAGGAAGGACAACCTTGGCGTTTAGCACGATGGATGCGACAAGAATAATTGATGCACTGGTTAGAATCCTTTTCATATCTTTACTATTCTGAATTTCCTGTTTTCCTTGCCGGAACTGACTTTTACCGTATAGACGCCCGGCGCCAAGCCGGTGACATCCAGTTCATACGGGCTGAAAGGCCCCTGCTCGACGCTCTTCGAAAATACGACGCGTCCGGAAGAACTGTAGATACTGATCTTTGCCTGACCCTCGCTGCTGCAGCTGACGCTGAGTTTGTCCGTTACCGTGGAAGGGGAGAAGCAGACTCCGCTTTCATCGTCCTGAATGCGGATGAAGAACCTGCAGGAGGCAGGAGCGCCTATCCCGTCGGAAGCGGAAACGCTCACTTCGGCAATCGTGAACTCTTCTCCGCTGATTTGCAGCAGCCCCTGGAAATTGTTCAGGTAAACCGAAGGGTTGTCGCAGGATACTTCATACTCAATGGTGTCTCCGTCCGGGTCGGTGAAGTGGTCCGGAAGCCTCAGGAACACTCCGTTGCCCCCGGCTTGCAGGATGGCCCCTTCAATTGGGGATACAAGCTGCACGGGGCTGTTCCCGATAAGGGTGTAGGGTATGTCCAGGGAAGATTTTTTCTGTGAGTCGCTGACAGTCGCCCTGGCCGTGTACCTTCCGGAAGGCGCCTTCGATCCGTTGAAATGCAAGGTGAGCCGTCCTTTTCCGTCATCCGTCCAGGTGCATGCGGGCGAACCTGGCTCTACGGTAACGGCAAGCTCGTCCGAATCCGGATCGGAATATAGCAATTCAACATCCTTGTCATCCTTGTATTTGAGTTCGATGGCATCAGGGTTGCCGCTTCGCTTTATTGACGGTGCGCCGTTGATGCGGAATTTGATGACTTTGCTGTCTTTTGTGTATTGGTGCGACCTTGTATAACCGTATGAGACTGCGTAATATGTTCTGCAGCTGTCAAGCTGATAGAAGGTTGCATACATTGATGCACCCGGCGCGGATTTGACCAGTGTCGTCCTGCTCCGTATGCCGGACGGGAGATTGAAAGGGTCGCATTCTTTCAGGAACTTTTCGTCTTCTGAAACTATGGTCTTGTAGCCGTAGAAACGCCAGTCGCCGCAGTGCCCGTTTGTCCAGCGCAGAGTGGCGGACAGATTCGAGAACTCGGCTTTCAGGTCTTCCACCGGATCCATCTTCCGGGTTTTTATCAGGAAGGATTCGTGAGCGTCCAAAGTGGGGCCTATTTCGCGCGCATGCGTGTATTCCCGGTCGGCGCCGCCAAGAAGGAGTTCCTTCAGGTCCTTGTTGGTGAAGCCTTCTCCTCCGAAATGGGAAACCAGAAGGGCCGCGACTCCCGTGGCCATCGGGCAGGCCTGCGAGGTGCCCTGCATCTGCGCATAGCCGCTGCCGCTAACGGTGCTGTAAATAATTGCGTTGTAATTGCCGTACGGACTGTAATTCCCTCCGGGAGCGCAGATGTCCACCCAGTCGCCGTAATTCGTATAGGCGGATGACTCTCCGGCAGGCCCGGTCGCCCCTACGGCTATGACATTTTCATACATTGACGGCTGGCTCTTGGTCCATTCCTTGTTCCCGGCAGAGAAGAAAACCACTCCGCCTTTCATGGGACCGGTCTGATGGCCATTCTTGTCAGTCCCTGCGTTATTGATAAAGTAGTCTATGACTGTCCTGTAATAGAACGGAGTAGTGTCCGGGACCAGGTCCATCGAATCGTATGTCAGGTTCCAGCTGTTGTTGAGCAGCACTGCTCCGTGATCCGCCGCCCATACAATGGCTGAATAAACGTCTCCAGAATCTCCTTCGACGCTTGCAATGGCCTGGCAGTCAAGAATTTTTACGCCGCCTGTTCCATCATTGCCTCCCGCTATCCCGCATCCTCCGATTCCGTTATTGTTGATGGCTGCGATAATTCCCGCTACGTGGGTGCCGTGCCTTTGCGGAGTGTATGCGTATGGATGGGCTGATTCAGAACTCAGGAAGGATTTGCTGCCGGATGGTCCGGGCGGAATCACCACGCCCTGAAGATCCGGATGGTCGTATTGTATTCCTGAATCCACGACTCCAACGATGACTTCCTTGCTGCCGGCGGTGAAGCTCTCCCAGACGGGAATGACATTGATGTCTCTTCCTGCAACGGCTCCGCTTACGATGGCTCCGTTATTGTTGAGGTGCCATTGCAGACCGGAGGAGGGATCGTCGAACGGAATGAATGCGTTCACTTCCGCCTCAGGAATGCTTTCCATGTATTCCAGGCCCTCCATTTCTTCAAGTTCCTGCCTTGCCTTGGTGGGCGGGACTCCTTCTTCTGCATCTGCATAATACCACAGATGCAGGCCGGCCTTGCGGTGGCGTTCTTCAAAGGCAGGGTCCCCATTGAAAGCTTTCCTCAGTCTTATGCCTTCGGGGAGCGTCGCGACTCCGGATTCTATCATTTCGGCAAAACTCTCCTCGACTTTGATTATTATCGTTCCTTTTTGCTGGGAATCCCCTTTTTGAACGTGCCCGGGCACGTTTGCATTTGTTGTGTCTTTGTTCAGAGTTTCTCTATCATTTTCTTGAGTGCAACTGCAAATGAGCGCCAAGGAAATGCAAATTAGTGCTATAATATTTGAGAAAAAATGCATAACTTTACACATTGCTTTGCAAATATACTTTAAAGTTTAATTTATGACAAAGAGATTTTTCTCAATCTTCATTCTTCTGCTGACGCTGCCTGTGATAGCTTTGGCCCAGACCAAAACCGTTCAGGGTGTCATCTTTGAAGAAGAAACAGGTCAGCCTCTGCCGGCGGCGACCGTTTCCATAGACGGCACGACGCGAGGAGTGATCACTGACTTAGACGGTTCCTTCGAAATCAGCGGTGTGAAACCTACGGACAAGCTCAAGATCGAGTTCGTGGGAAAAGAGACACAGGTGATCGAAGTGGGGGACAGGAAAAACATCATGGTGAAACTGAAGGACATGGCCAACGAGCTGGAAGGAACCACCATTGTCGCTTTCGGTAAACAAAAGAAAGAAAGCGTCATCGGTTCCATTTCCACGATCGATGTCGCTACATTGAAGGTGCCGTCCAGCAACCTTACGACCGCGCTTGCGGGCAATGTTGCCGGTGTGATCGCATATCAGCGAAGTGGCGAGCCCGGTCAGGATAATGCCGACTTCTTCGTGCGAGGCATCACCACCTTCGGTGCCAATACCAGCCCGCTTATCCTTATCGATAATATCGAGCTCACGAGCACCGACCTCGCACGCCTCCAGCCGGACGATATTGAGAGTTTCTCCATCATGAAAGACGCAACCGCCACCGCCCTTTACGGCGCCCGTGGAGCGAACGGCGTCATCTATGTGACCACCAAGCGTGGACAGGAGGGCCCCGCCAAGATTTTCGCGCGCGTGGAAACCTCGATTTCCCAACCAACAAGAGAGCTGGAACTTGCCGACCCCGTTACATATATGAAAGCTTACAATGAGGCAGTTTCGACACGCGACCCTCTCGGAGAACTAATGTACAGCTTCGACAAGATCGAGCAGACCGGAAAGCCCGGCGCAAACCGCCTGATTTATCCGGCCAACGACTGGTATGACATGCTCTTCAAGAATTTCGCAACAGCATACCGTGCCAATGTTTCCGCACGCGGCGGCGGACGAGTAGCAACATACTATGTTACGGGCGGATTCACCGAAGATACGGGTATCCTGAAAGTCGATAAGCGCAATACATTCAATAACAATATCGACCAGAAGACATACACCCTGCGTTCCAATGTTGATATCAACCTGACAAAAACCACAAAACTTGCTGTCCGACTAACCGGAAACTTCACCGATTACACGGGACCGCTCAATGGTGGTGATGCAGTTTATAAACAGGTGGTCCACTCCGATCCCGTGCTGTTTCCGGCATATTTCCCTGCAGACGACCAGCACGTAGGCATCAAGCACATCATGTTCGGTAACTACAAGGACGGCTCCTATTCCAATCCTTATGCCGATCTGGTGCGCGGTTACAAGGACACTCAGCGTTCGCAGATGATCGCGGCGGTGGAGTTGAATCAGGACCTCGACTTCATTACCAAGGGCCTGCACTTCATGACTTTGTTCAATCTTACCAGGCTTTCATATTATGAGGTGTTTCGCCAGTTCTCACCTTATTGGTATACCCTTGACACCTATGATTCCTACACCGGTGCATACACTGTCCAGCGACTCAATGAAACCGGTACGAACTGGCTCTCCTACTCCGAAGGCCGGAAAACCATACAGAATACGATGTATTCGGAAAGCCGTTTGAACTACGCCCGCGAGTTCGGCAAGCACGAAGTTACCGGATTGCTCGTGTTGACCGCACGTGAGTCTCTCAACGCGAATGCAGGTTCCCTGCAGCTGTCCCTCCCTTCCCGTAATGCCGGATTGTCAGGACGTTTCACATACGGCTACGACAAGCGTTATTTTACGGAATTCAACTTCGGCTACAACGGTTCCGAGCGATTCTACAAGACCCACCGCTGGGGTTTCTTCCCTTCCGCCGGTGTCGCCTGGGTCATTTCCAATGAACCCTGGTTCAAGAGCCTGAATAAATATGTACACAATCTCAAGCTCCGTGCTTCTTACGGATTGGTCGGTAACGACAATATAGGCAGTTCGAGCAATCGATTCTACTATCTTTCCGAGATGAACATGAACAGTGGATCCCGCTCTGCAATTTTCGGAGAGACGTTCAACAAGAGTTACTCCGGTATCGACGTGCTCCGCTACGCCAACGAGGAGATTACGTGGGAGAAATCCTACAAGTCCAATTTCGCAGTTGAGTTGGGGTTGTTCAACAAGATTGACATAATTGCCGAGTACTTCAGGGAACACCGCACAGACATCTTTATGAACAGGGCGGATGTGCCTGAAACAATGGGGCTTCAGGCAGGTATATCCGCAAACATCGGTGAGGCCGCTGCCCACGGTATTGATATTCAGGCCGACTACAAGCAGGTATGGAATAAAGATCTTTGGACCTCCGCCCGAGGTAATTTCACTTATTCTTCCAGCAAGTACCTCGTTTATGAGGAACCCGAATACAAGGAATCCTACCGTCAGCATGCCGGCCATTCCCTCAAACAGACCTGGGGTTATATAGCCGAGCGTTTGTTCGTCGATGACGAGGAAGCTGTGAACTCGCCTTCCCAGGCATCGTTCGGCAGTCAGTACGGCGGCGGTGACATCAAGTACACCGACGTGAACGGCGACGGCGTGATCTCCGAAGCCGACATGGTCCCTATCGGTCTTCCTACATCTCCTGAAATCATTTACGGTTTCGGTGCTTCCGTGGGCTGGAAGGGCTTTGACTTCTCGGTATTCTTCCAGGGTCTTGCCAACGAGAGTTTCTGGATAGATGCCTCTACCAACTACAATCCCAGCAAGAATATTGCCGGTACCGCACCGTTCGTGAATAATACCCAGTTGCTAAAAGCTTACGCCGACAGCCACTGGAGCGAGGACAACCGCGATATCTACGCCCTGTGGCCCCGCTACAGCGCTTACTCTAACACCAACAACTCTGCAGTCAGTACGTGGTGGATGCGCGACGGCGCCTTCCTTCGTCTCAAACAGTTGGAGTTCGGTTATACTCTTCCTTACAAGTGGTTGCAGCGCTGGAGAGTGGAGAATCTCCGCGTCTATTTCCAGGGCAACAACCTCCTTTGCTGGAGCCGTTTCAAACTCTGGGATCCAGAGCTTGCCGGCACAGGACTTAACTATCCTATCCAAAGGACTTTCAATATCGGTTTCCACGTTACATTCAAATAATGTCTGCTATGCGTAAATATATATTAAAGGTATTTTCATTCTTTGCCGTCGCAGGATCTTTGTTGAGTGTCGGAGCTTGCAACAAGTACCTCAACGTGGTGCCTGATGACGGTGTCGCAACCCTCGAAATGGCGTTCGATCTCCGTTCAACCGCCATTCGCTATCTTGCGACTTGTTATTCTTATATGCCTGTCAACGGCAATGTGGCATCAGATCCCGCCATGCTCTGCGGCGATGAACTTTGGGATCTGGTGGGCCGTATCGTTTCCAATACTAATAGCCGCGTGCCCAGCACTTATTTCCAGATTGCCCGCGGTTTCCAGTCCGCTTCCCGTGTATACGCCAACGATTGGGCAAGCATGTATGAGGGAATCCGTTGCTGCGACATACTTGTGGAAAATATCGACAATGTTCCCGATATGACACAGTATGAGAAGGATCAGTGGAAGGCGGAAGCGACATTCCTCAAGGCTTATTACCATTTCAATCTCGTGCGCAAATGGGGTCCTGTCCCGCTTATCCGCGAAAGTCTTCCCATCGACTCTGACGTGGAAACCGTCCGCGTTTACCGTGAGAATATCGACACTTGCTTCAACTTCATCCTCAGTCTTCTCGACCAGGCATATCCCAAGCTGCCTCTGACCACCGAATCTGCAGATGAATTGGGGCGTATCACCCAGCCTATTTGTGCTGCGCTGAAGGCAAAGGTCGCCGTATTCGCCGCCAGCCCTCTGTTCAACGGCAATGAGGAAGAAGCCGCTCTGGTCGACAATCAGGGCAGACGTCTGTTCCCCGCAAAGAGCGAAGAGGAAAAACTTGAGCGCTGGAGGGCGGCGGTCGTCGCGTGCGAGGATGCCATCAGGGTCTGTGAACAGGCCAATATCCGCCTGTATACGATTGACGACGTGCGCGCTTCTTACCGTCTTACAGACTCCCTGCGTCAGACGCTGACCCTTCGAAACGCTTTCAATCTTCGCTGGAATTCCGAAATCGTGTGGCCGAATACTCAGGTGCAGGGCACAGGTGACATGCTTGCTTTCCAACAGTGGACAATGCCAAATATGACGGAGAACCCTCACTCTACCGGCGGTTACCGTTTCATAGGTGTTCCGCTCAAGATCGTGGACCAGTTCTATACCAGAAACGGCCTTCCCATCGCCAATGACACGGACTGGGACGGTGTCAATACCCAGGAACTCAAAGTCGGTGGAGAGGACACCAATTATTGGATCGAGCAGGATTACATGAACATTACCCAGAACTTCAACCGTGAGCCCAGATACTATGCTTATCTTGGATTCGACGGTGGAAAGTGGCTGGGAGAACTTGCGAACTACAACGATCTCAAGCCGGAAGACGTTCTCCATATTGAATGCCGCAACGGCGGACACGAGGGCAAGTCCGGCGGTGAAGTCGGCCCTGTCACAGGTTATTTCGCCAAGAAGCTTTATCCTATCGTCTGCAACTTTACCGGTTCCAATCAGTTTACGTCTTATCGCTTTGCCTGGCCTATTATCCGTTTGACCGACCTTTATCTGCTCTATGCAGAGGCTGTCAATGAGGCGGAGGGGCCTAACGGCATGCACAGCGTCAAGATGTTCGAGTATCTCGACGCCGTCCGCGAACGTGCGGGAATTCCCGGGGTAAAAGAGGCATGGGACAATCACTCGAACAATCCGGGGTATTACAATACTCAATACGGCCTGCGCAATATCATCCGGCGCGAACGCTCCATAGAGCTTTCCTTCGAAGGCCAGCGTTTCTGGGACATCCGCCGTTGGAAAGAGGCTCCCAACGAATACCAGAAGGGTATTTATGGGTGGACGGTCACAGGCTCTGCTCCGGAAGATTATTATGTGCGCAAACTGATTGCTACCCAGACCTTTGGACTTAAAGATTATTTCTGGCCCATTTATACATATTATCTGGACCGTAATCCCAATCTGGTTCAGAATCTCGGATGGTAAAGCTTAAAAGTATCTGATTATGAAATTGAAATCAACAATATTGTTTTTTGCTCTTGCGACGCTGGTGTCCTGTAACGGGGACTTGGGAGGCCGCATAGACCAGCATGCATCCGTACCTGTTCCAAATCCCATTACAGTCAAGGAGACATACCCTATCAGCGGTGGTGCCGTAATCAAAGTCAACATTCCCGACGATCCCAACCTGAAAGGGGTTGTAGCCGAGTACGAGCGCGGCGGACAACTTGTGAATACCAAGATATCGCGCTACGTCGACAGTCTGACCATCGAGGGCTTTGCCGACACGAAGGAGCACGTCGCCACGTTGTATTCCTTCAATGTAAACGAAGAGAGGTCTACTCCCGTCGAAGTCAGATTCACCCCTCTGACACCTTCAATCCTTACTGTCAAGCCTACTCTGATCGAGTCTTTCGGCGGTGTGAAGGTGCATATCCAGAACAATGCTTCAAAATCGGACCTTGCCATCTGCCTTCTCCGCTGCGACGATCCGGCTGATTTCAACAAGCCCGTGAAGGATATCAAGTGGGTTGAAGTCACGACTTTGTTCACGGCCAGCGAAGATATATTCCTGTCCCGCCGAGGCATCGAGCCCACGGAGGCCATTTTCGGAGTTTATCTCAGGGATCACTGGGGCAATCTTTCAGATACTACGACTGCCGTGCTTACACCTATCGTAGAATCCAAACTCGATACGGTGAAGTTTAACGGACAGCGCTGGTATCCGTTCAAGAATGCGAAGATTGCGGATGACAACTGCGAAAGCTACAATGAGGGCCAGTATCCTGTCGCCGCATTGTGGGACGGCTCGGGCCATTCCTCCATCCCTCACTTTTTCGTGAGCATGCCGGACGGACCTTCGCCTGCATGGCTTACCATCGACCTCGGTCACAAGGCCCGACTGAGCCGAATTACGACTCTGCCTCGTATAGGCTATGTCATTTTCGGCGGAGGTGCAGTCCGTGATTACGAGTTCTGGGGAAGTCTTGAACCTACCGGAAAACCCGCTGCGACAACTCCCGACAATCCTTATGGATTCGACAGTTCCTGGTTCTGTCTTGGGAAATTCACCCAGGCTAAACCTTCGGGTTATCTCCCCAACGGCCTTCCAGGAGACATCACTGCAGAGGACGGACAGACATTCAACGCAGGAAACGATTTCGAATTCGATCCTGTTCAGTATCCCCGATGCAATGACGAAGTGCGTTACCTGCGCGTTGTGTTCGTTCATACATTCACTACCTTCGAGTATGGACACGGCACTTCCAACAGACAGATCCAGACCGGAGAGGTGACACCTTTCGGCCAGCCTATT
The DNA here is from genome assembly GCA_946530505.1 of uncultured Bacteroidales bacterium. GTDB lineage: Bacteria > Bacteroidota > Bacteroidia > Bacteroidales > UBA932 > Cryptobacteroides. The sequence goes on along the minus strand of CAMNAD010000005.1, from coordinate 7,918 downwards.
TACGATGAATAATATCCGTACACTATGAAAAGAGCATTATATATCATTCTTGCGTTTTCCGCCCTTGCTGCCGCTTCCTGTGCAAAACAGGACGCCGTCTACAAGGAGTTTGTGAAAGAAGGCGGATATGTCTACCCCGCAAAACCCATCAATATCGAGGCACAGCGCGGCTACCGGAGGATTATCTTGAAGTGGGACGCCCCGATGGATCCTTCGCTGAGAACAGTCAAGGTGTTCTGGGACAGCTACACCAAGTCCCAGGAGTTCAATTATTCCGATTATCCCGACGGAAAACTCGAGACGGTCATTTCGGATCTTGAAGACAGGGCATATACTTTCAACATCATCAACTACGATGCCGAAGGCAATCAATCCCTCGCAGAGGAAATCACCACCGCTCCGTTTGGAGAGAGCTGGCTTGTATCCCATGCGGAGCGTACGGTGAAATTCGTGCGGATGGTCGGCAACGATGCCGTCGTGACGATGAACAAGCCTACCGATGAGGTGGCCGTGAGCAAATTCCGCTACACCGATGCCAAGGGGCAGGTGGTAGAGGGTTGCCCCGTGTATTCTTCCGAGACGGAGGTGATACTTCCCGGAGCCAAAAAAGGAAAGTACATCGAGGTACAGTCGGCATACTGCGCTGCTGAAGGCATAGATACCGTATGGACCGGCAACTGGTTCAAGTGTCCGGAGCCGATAGCCTATAATATAGATGCCACCAAAGCTACTTTCACTGTAACTGCCAATCAGATCCGTGAGTCTTTCAAGCCTGAATTGATAATGGACGGAATCAAGGACAATTCATCCAGCCGCTGGTTCAGTTCCAACAATGCACAGTATCGCAACAACTGGCCTAAGATAATCGTGATCGATACGAAGGAAGTGGGCGATAATGCAATGACTTTCAACAAGTTCGTGTTTTATCAGGATCCCGATCCGGATGGCCAGACAAGGCGGTATATCCGTTCCGTGAACATTTATGTTTCCGATAAGAAGTTCAATCCGGACGACTCAAATTATGCGAAGAACTATGGCGATCCTGTCCTTTCCGTCGCTCTCAATCAGAACGATCCGGTCCAGGAATTCGTCCCCGAAGAAAGGGTGTCCGGACGCTATGTCGCCATCGTGTTCAGGAACTCATACAATACAAGCGGTTTCGTGGACCTCTGGGAATTCGAGGCCTTCGGTTATGCCGCAGCACTTGCAGATTAATCTTTAACCACAAATTATAAATTCTATGAAGAAAAAATTATTAGCACTTCTGGCTGTTTCTTCTTTGATCCTTATGTCTTGCCATAAGGAAAAGAAGGAGGAGCCTGCACCTGCAGAACCCGATGCAATCGAGGTCGCTACGACTTCTTTTGTTGCTGAAAAGGGTGAGGGCACTGTCGAGATTCCGGTTTCGGCAAATGCCAAGCTCACCGTCACTATCGCCAATGACGCTCAGCAGTGGCTCTATTATTCTGCTACCAAGGCAATGACCAATTCAACGGTCGTCATCGGCTATCACGCAAACCCCACCGCAAAACAGAGGACAGGCAATGTCACTATCACTGCGGGCACTGAGAAGGCTGTAGTGGCCATTACACAGGCAGCCGGAGATGCCATTGTCGAACTCGGTGCAACTTCCCAGAAAGTCAATCCTCGTGGAGAGACCATAAGCGTTTCTTTCACATCCAATGACGAGGTAAATGTCACTCCTTCTGTCACCTGGATCAAGGCCAAGGAAGTGAAGGACGGAGTGCAGACTCTCGAGGTCTCCATCAATGACAGCGGTGCCGCCCGCGAAGGCGAGGTCGTTTTCTCCGCTGCATCCGATGCAAATGTGAAAGCAACGTTCACCGTTACTCAGAAGGCTGCCAATATCGATCCCAACGCCATCAGCATTCTTGCTTTCGGTAATACCGGTACTACAGCTGCAATGAATTATCTATATCCCGTCCTCAAGGAAATGGGATACACCAGCATCCGCCTTGGCAATCTCTATATCGATGACAGCGATCTTGAAAAACATATCGCGTCCATATCCGATTCTACGAATGTTTACAAGTTCAACTGCATCGAGGACGAGACTTGGGTTACGAAAGACACTTCGGCCGTTTCTGTCCTCGAACCTGAAGATTGGGATTATATCGTTATCGGCCAGACTGTCGCCAATGCAGCGGATGAAAGCAAGTATGCCGCCGCCGCAGATCTCGTGAAGGCTATTCGCGTATCCAATCCTTTCACTCCTATCGCTTGGAACATGGGATGGGCTCCCAAGAACGGGGCGGAACAGTATGAGGCTATCTCCGACGCCGTGGCTACGATCATCAAGGCCAATAGCGATATCAGTGTCATCATTCCTACCGGCACCGCCATTCAGAACCTCCGTACCTCTCATTTCGAGGATAACCTCACCAGCAGCGACAACAAGAACCTCTCCTACAATATCGGTCGTCCCGTTGCCGCTTACACCTGGGCCGCAACGCTTACAGGCAAGAGCATCGATGATCTCAAGTACCTGCCCGACGATCTTACCGACGACGGAAAGGCAGCCCGCTATCAGTACGAAAGCGATTATCTCCCTGCCATCAAGGAAGCTGTCAAGGCTGCAGTTTCCGCTCCTCTGAAGGTGACGGAATCTGTAAACTATGCTCCTTACAAGAGTGCTGTCGACATGGCTCTTCTCAAGGCAGGCATGGCAGCTCTCGGATATCCCGAATCCATGCTTAACAACTATGTGGAGATGCCTGTGACAATGATTCACAATGCATTCTACAATTCAAGCGCCGCCCAGAAGTCCACTATTGCCGCCGATTCGCCTTCGACGATTATGGCAGGTTTCAGCGGAAGCACCGGAAGCACAAACCGCAAGTTTGCCGCTACCCATGTATTCCCTCACGATGCACTGCCCGTTGGTACGCTCATCGTTCTTCTCGACAATACTCTCCAGTATCGTCCGGAAGGATGGAAGACTCTTTCCACCGCAAATGACGGCAAAGACGGACGTCCTTCCCGCCCCGGCAATGTCACTGCAAATGTGACCGAGGTTACAGATGCTTGGTGGGGAACATTCACCTATCGTGCGTTCAACATTTCCAAGCGTGACGGTACTGAAATGACCGATGCCGACTGGGCAAAGGTTCATAAGGGATTCGCTATTATGGTTCCCAAGACCTCCATCGGCGACGGCCTTGAGAATTATGGTGACGGCAGTTGGAAATGGTAATTGTATAACTGCTTAAATGAACATGAATATGAAACAGATAAGATTATTCCTTTATGCAGCTATCAGCGCTCTGGCAGTTGCATCATGTGCAAAAGAAGCAGAACTTGTCGAACCCGAAGCAATCGCTTCCGGCGAGAAGACCGTGCTTACTCTCTCTCTTGGCGGTTCCGATACCAAGACCGCCCTTGTAGGTGGCAAGACTACCTGGACTGCCGGAGACGTGGTCCGCATCTACAATGCTACCGGAACGTATTCCCAGGACGTAGAAGTTCCTGCCGCCGCTACCGGACTTGCTTCCGCAGAACTGGAAGTGAGCATGAAGGATACGATGTATTTTGCCGTTTATCCTGCTACCGCAGCCAATGGCTGCAGTGCCGGCAAGGTCGGTATAAAGCTGCCCAGCAATCCTGACGGTCTGTTTGCCAGCGCTAACATCTGCGCAGCACAGTCAAAGGGAACCAATCTCCAGATGCGCAATGTCACCGCTGTTCTCAAGGTGAATATCAATTCCGGAAACGTTATCGAGATCCTTCAGGTAAATGCCAAGAATGCAATGGTCGGCACGTATGAGGCGGACCTCAGCGGTGCGGATCCCGTCCTGACTGCAAAGTCCGGCACAAAGAGCGCAACCATAGCTGTCGGTGGCGTGGACGGTGATTATTACATCGCTGTCGCTCCCGGCACTTATGCAGAAGAATTCTCAGTAACGGCACTTCGCGGAAACGGCGGTTATCAGACTCTGACATCTTCCCAGTCCAACGAAGTCGCCATCAATACCATCGTTCCTCTTGGAACCATCGGCAACGACCTTTCCAAAGGTCTCTCCGGTGAAGGAACCGAGGGCAACCCTTACGTTATTTCCAACCTTGGCGAGTGGGGCGCATTCGTCGCTTCCGTAAACCTTGGAAACCCGTATGCAGACAAATACATCAAACTTGACACCGATGTCGAGGATGGCGTGAATACCCCTATCGGATATTATATCGCAGCCGACGAGCAGTTCCCCTTCGCAGGCCATTTCGCCGGCAACAATCACAGCATCAAGGTTGATATCGAGGGAGAGAATTGCAAGAGCCAGAGCTACTGCGCACTCTTTGGTCTTGTAGATGAAGGCGCCTCTATCACCGACTTGAAGATCAGCGGTTCCGTCAATGCTACCGGCAATTATGCCGGCGGTCTTATCGGATATGCACGTGGTGGTGAAAAAACTCATATTACCGTAAAGAATATCACTTCTTCCATCAAGGTTACCACTGCCGGCGTCCAGAGTGCAGGTATTGCCGGGTACAGTTCCTATACCGACATGGAGAACTGCGTCAACAGCGGTGATATAACCGGCAAGTACACCATTGCAGGTATTTCTGCATATGCATTCCACGATACGTTCAAGAACTGCTCCAATTCAGGCAATATCAACGATATCGCAGAAGACGCTACCGCAGTGTTCAATACTCCTTATGGCATTTATGTGCTTACTGCCATCAATGTTTCGAATGGTACTTGGACCAACGGAACCGGCGGTGTAGCAGGATATGCCCAGAACTGTTCTTTGGAAGATGTTGCCAACACCGGCAACGTGAACGGGTTCATCAAGATCGGCGGTATCGCCGGACAACTCTATTGGAGCAATGTTACCAATGGAACCAACAGCGGAACCATCGAGGCTGCCGGCGCCCTCAATCTGCGGGCTGACTCGCAGATGGGTATGCAGCACGGAAGCGTGGCCGGCGGTATTGCAGGCTATATCAACACTGCTGCCGTTCTCAAGGAGTGCACCAATAACGGTATCATCAAGGGCGCAGGCGGTATCGGAGGTATTGCTGGTAACATCATCTGCACCAACAATCAATACAGTACCCCTCTTTTGCAGAAGTGTACCAACAACGGCGAAGTTGTCGCAAGCAAGGTTTACTATGGTGGATCCCGCTGGAATGCCAATCCTGGCACCGGTGGTATTGCCGGAATGGTAATACCCTTCTCTACATATGTTCCCAGCTTCGTTGAATGCGTGAACAAGGGCAATGTCTCTGCGACTGCTACCGACGCTGCTGCAAATGGCGCAAACGGAGTGGCTGGTATAGCAGGAAGGGTCTATGCAGGCCGTAATACCCTTGGTGGAGATGTACAGATCAAACAGTGCATCAATGAAGGAAATATTACCGGCGGCTTCTGGGTCGGCGGCATGGTCGGTATGACCGGCGGACGTTATGCAGTAATGACATCCATACTCAACTGCGTGAACCACGGAACAATTACCGCCAACTGGCAGTCCGTGAAGGATAATGGTATCTTCGTCGGCGGTCTCGCCGGAGGATGCAGCTCCTGGAATGCCTCATACAGGACCAGGGCACACCTCCGTATCAACAACAGCTACAATGACGGAGACGTCCTTTATGCCGTTGAGGATCATATCAAGCCTTACGCAGGCGGTATCGCCGGAGACGTCTGGGCCAATGACAGTCAGCGTCTGCAGAACGATTACAACGTGGGATATGTAGGAACCGTATCCAAGAAGGCTCCTGTCGAAGGTGCCGACAAGTTCATCGGTGCCATTGCAGGGCGTCAGAATGGCAACTATGTGCATTACTGCTACTTCCCGAAGGACGTTCTTCCCGCTGTTGGTTCGGATGGTACGGCTGCCAATGCAACTACCGTAGTCGGATTCGACGCTGACGGTAACCTCGCTATGCCTGTCACTGCAAACAGCATTGATTGCACTACTCTCCTTCAGGCTCTCAACGAGTGGCAGAACTACTACGTCAAGAATGGTTATTTCAACTGGACCGGTGCAGCCGCACATCCTACGTTTGATACTACCATGGACTAATTCTTGATTAATCCAATTTCAGGCCGGCTGTTTTTGCAGCCGGCCTTTTTATGCTTATATTTGCCGTGTAATAAAGAGATGCCATGAGATACCGTATACTTGTTGTTTCTTTGCTGTTGCTCGTTTCGACAGCCTTGAATGCCCAGGATATCATCGTTACCCGCAAGGGACAGACAATAGAGGCTACCGGTGTCATATTCGGCCCTTCCAGAATAAGTTACAACCTGTATTCCGATCCTGCCGGGCCCTTGCTGTCCATAGATACGGACCAGGTTTCCCGTATCTATTTCGAAAATGGAGAGAAACTGGACCTCGTTTCATCATCCTCCCAGTTGAGCGGGTATTACTCTGACCTGCGAGAACACTATGATCCCGACGACTATATTCCTCGGGAAAGCGATCCCTATAATCCCGACCTGCTCGGCATCGTCTCTTTTGTCGTTCCCGGACTCGGGCAGATGCTGGAAGGAGAATGGGGGACCGGGGCATTGTATCTTGCCGGGGCAGCGTCCATGTATTATGTCACTTTCGCTACGCTCAAGCGCGACTACAAAGTTATAGACGGGGAGATGAGTCAGGTTGTAAAAGGCTCGCTAAAACCGACCTTGGGCACAGCCTTGGGCATTGCCGGAATCATAGCATTGAACACCTTCTCATATATGGATGCGGTCCGTATCGCAAAGGTCAAGAACATGCATTTCCAAATGCAGCCCGGGATAGCCGGGCTGCACGTGAGTATGACTTTCTGAACTCCTTTTACTTTATCTGGAACCACGTAGTACGCCACTGAGGCCCTTCTTCGAAAGGTGGCATCATGGCAATCGGTTTCAGGTACAGCCCTCCCACATGGAGTTCGGGACTTGCGTTCATGACGCCTTCTCCCTCAACCCTGACCAACTGTGCCGCAGAGATCTCTTCGCGGCTCAGTTTGATGGAGTTGGGCTTCTCGAAGCTGTCGGCGTGGTCTGTTGCGAATACCAGAGGGCCTGCCGAGAAGGTTACGTAGTGGTTGGTGAAGCCGTTGTACCAGTTGGGGAAGTTGTGCTCCTTGGGGCCTGCGTTGCGGTATTCCCAGGTCTTCTCGAGGGTGCGGATTTCGAACGGGAACTCGACTTGGAGCCTGTCGCCGTCTTTCCATGAGCGTTTGAAAGTGATGTATCCGTTCTTCACCTTCGCATACACATCCATGCCGTTGACGCTGGCTTTGCAGGAAGCCGCCCATTCGGGGTTATGGATTGCGAGGGTGAATGATCCCTGGCCGCCGATGACGAATTCCGCCTTGCCTGTGCGGGCATAGTCGGAAACTTGCTGAACCTTGACCTGCTTTCCGCGGACGCTGGTTTCGTAAGTGCTTTCGCTTATGATATTGACGTAGATGCCGTCCTTCCTCGTGTCGTACATGTAGACGGGCACGTCTTCCAGCGAAGTCATACCGCTGCTCCAGCAGCAGGCCCAGTCGCCGCGGGGAGTCATTTCTCCGTTGGTACGGACATAGTATTCCCAGCGGAGTCCGTCCTCGGCGCGTGCAGCCATCAAGGCATTGTAGGAAGACTTCTCGATTTCGGAGGCGTATTTGCCGTCGCCGGTAATCCTGAGCATCTCCCAGCTGAAATGCATCCACTCCATCACGGAGCAGGTCTCTGTGCACTCGTAGGGCGCCCATTCCGAGACGCGGTTGAAGATCTCCCAGCAGTAGTTGATACCTCCCCAGGGGCCTCCGAGGGTTGTAAGATGATTGGCCCTGATGCTCTCCCAGGCATTGGTGCAGGCCTTGAGCAGGCGCTCGTCTCCGAACAACTGGTAGGCCTTGGCCAGCCCGGTGAGGCAGCGGTTCATCTCGTAGATCTTGCCGTTGCCTATCAGGGAAACATCGTAAT
>CAMNAD010000004.1 GCA_946530505.1 uncultured Bacteroidales bacterium | reverse complement strand
CCCCCCCCTGCCTGCGTATGATAATACTAAATCAATCCACGTCCAACAAGGAAGGCATGCGAGTCGGGCTCGCGGCCTGCGAACTCGACATAGAGTTTCATCGGTTCTTCGCTGCCGCCGCGCTCCAGGAAGGTCTCCTTGAACTTCTTCGCGAGCGCAAGGTCGAAGGGCCCTTCCGGCGAAGCCTCGAAGATGCTGAAAGCATCCTTGTCGAGCACCTCGCTCCACAGGTAGCCGTAGTAGCCGGTGTTGTAGCCACTCGAGAAGATATGGTTGAAGTAGGTGGTGCGGTAGCGGTATGTGATCTCCGGATTCAAGCCGATGGACTTTGCCAGCTGCTCTTCGAAGCCATCGATGAACGCCGTTGCGGTCTCGGTGGAGTTGATGTCTGCCGGGATGTCGGCGAGTTCGTGCCACTTGAGGTCGAGGATGGAGGCAGCGCAAAGTTCGGTGGTCATGAAACCCTGGTTGAACTTGAGGGAGTTGTTGATCTTCTCCACGAGCGCTGCGGGGATGGTCTCGTTCCTGTCGTTGTGGGCGTACTTTGCGAGCAGTTCGGGCTGGAAGGCCCAGTTCTCGTTGAACTGGCTGAACATTTCCACGAAGTCGCGGGTGACTGCGGTGCCGCTCACGGAAGGGTAATGGCACTTGGTCAGGAGCCCGTGCAGCGCGTGGCCGAATTCGTGGAAGACGGTCTGCACCTGGTCGACGTTCATGTACTCCGCGAGGTTGCCCACGTTCACGATTATCGGACGTACGTCATTGCCTTCGGCATCCACGTACTGCTCGCGGATGTTGTTCATCCACGCGCCGCCGCGCTTGCTGTCGCGGGGCAGATAGTCGGTAGTGAAGATTCCAATCAGCGAACCGTCGTCGGCAGTGACCTTCCAGGTGGTCACGCAGTCGGGATTGTATGAAGGCACTCCTTCGAGCTTCTCCATGTTCACGCCATAAAGCTGCTTGGCAGCGAGGAAGATACCATTGCGCACGGAATCCATCTGGAAGTAAGGCTTCACCTCCTCATCGTCAAGGTCGTACTTGAGCTTGCGCACCTTCTCGGCATAATACCACCAGTCCCAGGGCTCGATCTTGGATCCGGCAGGAAGGATGCCCGCGGCGATGTCTTCGTCCATCACCTTCTGCATGTCGGCAATCTCCTCGCGAGCCTTGGCGGTGGACGCCTTGATGATGTCGCGAAGGAAGTTGTCGACAGTGGCAGGGGTCTTCGCCATCTTGTTGTCAAGGGTATAGGCAGCGGAGTTGGGGAATCCGAGGAGTTTCGCCTTCTCCTGGCGGAGGCGCAGCACCTCGATGACGAGCAGGGCGTTGTCGTACTCGTTGCCGTGATGGCCGCGGCTGGTGTAGGCCTCGTTGTAGGCCTTGCGGAGTTCGCGGTCGGAGGTGGTGGTCATCTTTTCGGGATAGGCGCTGACGCTGAATCCGAACTTCTCCTTGAAGGCGTTGCTCTCGGCGAGGATGTTGTTGCCTATCTTCTGGGTCTTGGCGGCAATCTCCGCGTTGATTTCGCGCAGACGCGCCTGCTGCTCCTCGGGCAGGCCTATTCCCTCACGCTCGAAGCTCTCATAATGCTTCTTGAGCACCATCTGCTGTTCGCGAGTAAGTGCGCTCTGATCGGCATTCCAGATGGCTGCGATGCGCTCGTAGAGGGCCTTGTTGAAGGAGATGTCGGCCTCGTGGTCGCTGAGCAGGGGGATGGATTCCTCCACAACCGCATCGAGGGCGTCGCTGCGGTCGGTTTCGGCCACATTGTAGAGCACGCCCTGCACCTTGCTGAGGATGCTTCCGGAGAGTTCGAGAGGCACTATGGTGTTCTCGAAGGTGGGAGCCTCGGCATTTGCGGTGATGGCGTCGATTTCAGCTTTCTGCTGCTCTATGCCGGCCTTGATGGCGGGGATGTAGTCGGAAACTTTTATCTTGTCGAAAGGAGGAATTCCGTAGGGAGTGTCCCATTCCTGAAGGAAGGGATTGGTGTGATTGCAAGCCATAAGCAAAACAAGCGCTGCAAGCAGCGGGAACGTGCGTTTCATGGTTTAGTTGATTTTTACTGAAGGGTTGTCGGCATTGTCAGGGGCGGTGATCAGCGACATCTGCGCGGATCCATCATAGATGGTAATGATACCGGTAATGTCTACGGCAGAACCTCCGAGAATACGGCTGTCCAGCTCCTGGTCGGCGAACTTGGCATAGCCGCTGGTACGCACCTGGATGTCGGTAGAGCCCATCTTGAAGTAATGCGACACATAGTTTGCGGTGGCATACTTGATCATCATATCCTTATAAGAGATGTAGGCATCCGGGCCGAAGGCGGTAATGACCTCGTTTCCCATCTGTGACTTATAGTCAATGGGCTTCGTAAGGATATTGCCATAGCGTGTGGCACCGCTTCCAACTTCCGCCGTGTCGAAGTTGCCGGACTGGATGTACTCGACATACTTTGCCTTGCTCATGCCCCAGGTATTGATTCCCCAGGTACCCTTGTCGGACAGGAATACACGGTTGTAAGGATTCTCTTTCTTGTGGCCGAGGATGCCGTGAGGATAGACGAGGGCAAAGATTTCATTGCCGTAGGTAAGACCCTTCACAGTTACAAGCACGCCCCAGAGGTCTCCCGCAAAACCGGCGCTGAGGCTGGACTGCACTTCCGCTTCACTTACAACACGGGGACTGACCGGGGTGCCGTACTCCCCACGGAATACGTGGCTGTTGATAACTGCCTGGGAATCGATGTAGGATGTTTCGTATTCGTTGGTAGTGGTATTGTCGGGTTCCAGTCCAAGCTGCGGCATTCCGTTATAGGCTCCGATACAGAGGTCTGTGCATTTGACATAAATCCACTGGCCAAGTTTGTAGTCGCTGTAGAGCGAAGACTTGCCGAGTTTGAGGTCGATGCCTCCGGTTGCATCCTGAATATAGATTTCGCGGTAGAGGTTTCCGGACTTGTCGTCGGAGACCACCTGACCCTTGATCCAGACATTATCGAGAATGGTATGACCGGATGTCTTCTTCTTTTCGTAGGAAGTCTTCTTGTTGTACTGGTCCTTCATCTCCTTGATGGAGGTGATTATACCGGAATATCCATACTGAGAGAGTTCAGGTTCGGTCCAGATTTTCATCTCGGACGGAGCATTTTCGCCGAAGGTGAATACAGGCTGCCATTCTTCTTTCAGACTCTGGCAGGAAACGAGGGCGGCTACGGCCGCGATTGCGAACAATAACTTTTTCATATGCTTAGAATCTGAAATAAACGTTCAACATATAATTTGTTCCGGCCATATAGAAATACTTGGGATCGAAACGGTAATACTGGCTCTTGCTCACGGTGTTGTCGACCATTCGGGTCTGTTCATAACCGCCAGTCTTCACATTCTTGTTATTGAGAAGATTCTTGACATTGAACGAGAATCCAAGCTGGTATTTGTAGTGGATGTACCAGCTCTTTCCTACAGAGAAGTTGACAAGGAAGGCGGGATCGAAGCGTTCCTGCTCAGTCATATACTCAAGCTCGCGGGCGGTGATCTGATTGTCGGGACCGTTCACTGCGGAGTCGGTGCGGTAGAGAGGGTTCATGTCGAGGTAGCTCTCTCCGAAGTATTCTACATCCGCATCGATGAACCAATAGTTGCGGTTGTAAGCGAAGCCGAGGCTTGCCGCAAACTGAGGAGTAGAGGGCACATAGTGCTGTTTGACAGTACCGTCAGGCATAAGGGTGCTCTTCCAGTAAGGAACATCTACATTCTCCATTACCACTTCGGCACTGTTGTCAACAGTCTGCGTCATCGTAGGATTTGAGGTATAGACATAACGGCCGGCGGCAACTACACCCTGCACGGACAGGTTGGGAACCACGTAGGTAGGGACCTTGAATCCTAGCTCAACACCCACATTGCGCTGGTCGATACCGTTGATGGCGAAGTTGGAGAAGGCATTCTGGAGGTCGTCGTAAGCGCTCATCACCTTGGACTGGTCCTTGATGGTGGTGTAGTAAGCCGTAGTACGGATGTTGATTCCATTTGCAGAATACTGCCAGTTGATGTCGGACGAGAAAGTCTTCACGGTCTTCAAGTCGTCAACAAGCGAGTTACGTGTCCTGGGTGAGAGGAAAGCCTGGTTGAACTTGGGGGCGTCGTTGAAATAGCCTACATTGGCATAAACCCTCTGTGAGCCTCCGATAACATAGTTCAAACCGACCTTGCCGGCATATGTGAGGAACGATGACACCTTGCTCTTGCCCAAGGACGTGACAACAGAACCATCGTGTTCGTAAGTAGGCTCTACGGTCACTCCGTCCACGACAAGCTTGTTTCCATTATTGTCAAGGCCGGGGAAGAGACCCTTGCGCATAAGGCCTTCACGCCAGAAACTTTCGTAACCGATGCGTCCGCCGATATTTGCGCTGAAGTTGCCGGCCGTGAACTTGCCGTTCAGCCATCCGCCGTAATTGCGGACCTGGGCATAGTAATCATATCCGTACTTGTCTCCCTTGCCCAAGGTCTGGGCAGCGCCATGCTTAATGTAGTAATCAAGGTCGTTCTGAAGCTTATAGGGAGTAGCTGCGAAATCACGCTCGGCAAAGTTGTCGATATTCACGAAGTAATCGCCTCCGAGAAGGTCGGCCAGCTGCTTGTAGTACTCAGTCCTGTTGATGCGGGCATTCACACCGCCGGTCACGGTAATGCTCCCGGAAGGACGATACTTGAATGTGCCGGCAAGGTTGAGATCCTGCTGGTCCACGTGGCGTTCCTCCTGCACATACTTCGAACGGTTCTTGCCGTTGGCATCGGTCTGGATGCGGTTGACATAGTAGAAGCGGTCCCAGTTGATGTGGGTGAGTTCAGGATACATATCTGCATGAGTCCATACCTCATTCGCCCATCCCCACTTGATGCCATTGTTGCGGTTCATGTCGGGATTGTCGTCGTAGAAGTAGCTGGGCAGGTTGCGGTAGTAGTCCGGACGGGGGTCCTGGGCATCGTACCAGTCGAGGGCGGTGTAGCCGTTCTTGCCGAAACGGTAGAGGGCGGTCGCACTCGCGCCAAACTTGTCGGAAGGAGTGTAATCGTACTTCACTATCGCGATAGGTTCGTTGGTCTTGCGGACGCGGGCGTTGCGCACCTTGCCATTCTGGTAGCCCCAGTTGGAGTTGTACATGTTGTCGCCCATAAGGTCGTAGACTTCCTGGGTGGATGCATTCTGCGCTCCGCGCTGACCGGGAGTGGCGAAGAACACGAATCCGAGTTTGTGCGTGTCATTGAAAACCTTGTCGGCCGCGGCATAGTATGCGAAGGAGCGATAGTAGACACCGTCGATCCAGTCGTTGCCGCCGAGACGGGCGCTCACGTTGAATGCGAGAGCCCAGCCATTGTCCATGAGGCCGGTAGCGTAAGACCCCATCAGGCGAAGGCGGTAGAGCGTGCTGTTTGTCAGGATGCTCCCGCGGAGGCCCTTGCGCACGTTGGTGGCGTTGCCGAATATGTTGGTGACTCCGTTGTATCCGCCGAAGGCAAAGTCGGAAACTTCTGCTCCGTTTGTAGTCTCCTTGGAACGCATGGCTTCGTTCAGGCCGCTCCAGAGAGAGAAAGGAGAGTATCCAGTGATGGCGTCGTTCATCTTGACACCGGCAAGATATACATCCTGGCTCTCGGAGGCATAGCCGCGGGCGCGGAAGCGGACGGAGCTGAAATTGTATCCGGCGATGTTGTTGAACACGTCGTTGCTGCCGAAGAGTATGGTAGGGTTATCGTTGTATCCGGAATCGTCCATGTCGAAATTGGCGAACGAATCGTCATCAACCTCCGCCACCCTCTGAATGCCGGTGAGCGAGAGATTGAACATATTCTTCACATAGCCGTCGTTCACGGTTACCTGCACCTGGGTTTCGAGGAATTCGGGAGCCTCGATCACCAGGGTGTACATACCGTTTTCGAGCTCGGGAATATAAAAGGTTCCGTCTTCGGCGGAAGTGGCGGTGGCAATCTGCGCAGCACCCTGCATGAGGATCAGTTTTGCATTTTCAACGGGCTGACGGCCGTTGCGGTTGATTACCGTACCCTTCACGCCACCCGTAGGCTGTGCGCTCAAAGTAATGCCTGACAGAAGGGTCAAGGCTATAAGTAACAGTCTTTTCATTATTTCTTGATTACGATATATGTCGGATAATGGTCGGAGTAGCCTCCCACGAACGCACCGTTACTGAAAGTGCGGAAAGGCGTACCTTTGTACTGGCCGCTCTGGTTGGTCATGAAGGGCTTGCTGAATACGCGGCCATAGTACTTCTTCTGCACTATGGGCTGAATCTGGAACGTGCCCTTGGGAGCATTGGCGACGGCGTTGTTAACGAGGATGATGTCGTAGATGTTGCCGCCTCCCTGATAATAGAGCGAACTGAATCCGGCCTTGAGCATGCTGAGGAAAGGAGAGAAGAAGTCCTCGTCGGTCACCTCGTCAATCTTTTCCTTGCCGCGCATGAAGTCGGTCATGCTGATGTCGGTGGGATTGTCATTCATATCTCCCATAACGACTATCTTGATGCCGGGGAATTCCTTCTGGAGTTCCATTGCGCGCTGATAGATGATTTCTGCTCCTCGCGGACGCAGGTCGGCGCCCTTGCCGCCAAGACGGGAAGGGAGGTGGGTGACGAAGAATGCGAACATCTCGCCGTCGATTGTGCCGCGCACCATTAGCACGTCACGGGTGCGGAAGTTGTCTTTCTCTTCCTGTGTCCACTCGCTCCAGTCGATGCGCGAAGGCTCGAAGGTGAAGGGGATGGATTCGCTCGCAATCAGCTTGAAGATTTCCGGCTTGTAGAAAAGGGCCACATCCACGCCGCGGCGGTCGGGACCGTCATAGTGGACAATCTGATAGTTGGCTTCTTCGATTTCGGGCTGCGAAACGAGATCTTCCAGCACATGGCGGTTTTCGATTTCGGATACGCCGAGCACGGCGTGCCATGCCCCGTTGTCTTCCTTCATGGCGCGGATGACAGTCGCCATATTGTGGAGTTTCTTGGCATATTTGGCCTCCGTCCACTGGTTCTGCCCGTCGGGAAGGAACTGGTAGTCGTTCTTGCCTTCGTCGTGATAGGTGTCGAATAGGTTCTCGAGGTTGTAGAATCCTATCACGTAGCTGCGGTGCTTTGCCGCATCGGCCCTCCAGGGGGCTGCGACGAGCAGGACGGCAATCAGGATGTAAATGTATCTTTTCATTTTTTCAGGTTATTGTTTCTGGTTGTCATTTGGCCCAGGTGCAATCGGCTTCGATTTCGTCAGTCAGTTTGGCGCCTACGGCGGAAGGAAGATTCACGAACAAGTCATAACCGAGTTTCTTCTCGAGGTCGTCGACGGAAAGGACATAATCGAGGTAGCTGCCGCCCGCAATCGATGCATCGTGGGGCAGATACCACCCCGCGGCACGCCATCCATTCCGGCCCACAGCAGTGCTGGTGCTTTTCTGCAGGATTGCCTTGAAATATGCGGAAGGCACTTTTACAGTAAAGCCGGAATTGTTCCCGCTCCAGCGGTTGGATCCCTCTAGCACGCATCCGGTCACCACATAAGTTGTATCGGAGCTGCCTGCATAAGAGCGTATCTGCCCTTCGAGGCTCGCCCATATCCCCGCATTGAAATTATACTCCTGCGGGGTCATGTTGGTGGGATAAAAGGTAGAGCGGTTGGCCTTGTCGTTATAGCGGTCGGCAGAAGGAATCTGGTGTCCCCGAGTCCATCCTCCGCCATAAGTGTTGGCCATGTTGGGCTGAAGATTGTAGGGCAGCAGCGGATCGAACACACCCCAGGCGTTAGAGCGTTCTCCCCTGCCGATTAGGGCAGTATTGTGCGGATATGCCACCCAGTAGGAGACGTGCTCGTCGTAGCACCAATAGCATGACCAGTTGCGCACGCCGCTTTGGTCCCTGTTCAGATACTTCTTTCCTTCCATGTCGTGAGGAAGGAAGACGCATCCGTCCCCGGCCTTGGTTTCGGGGAGTTCAAGCCAGCCTGCGATGGTGGTGTCGTATCCGTCCGGAGTGGATGGCTGGGGCGCCTGACCGTTCTGGGTGAAGACTGAGGAATGGACCTGCTTACCTTCGGAGAAAAGGATGAGTGTCACAATTCTTGAGGCATCATCTTCGTTCTGGCTGTAACGTATGCGGGCATCCGTCTTGTTGCCATTCCCGCTGGCCGGATCCATTACCGCCCAGTCACGGGGGCCTTCCGAAGGATACTGCAATTCAATCGACCACTCGCCCTTTGCCGTCACGGTAACATAAGTAAATCCGTCGTCACTGTCGGCGACGCTGCTCTTGGGGACCACCGTCGCTTCGTAGTCGACGGGGTCCGAGGCAGGCTGGCACGAGGCCGCCGCGACTAAAAACGCGGCGGCCACTACGAGCGAGATGGCGATTCTGCGGAACATATACTACTCAGACAGTTTGTAAAGTTGCACAGCCTTCGGAGCGGTCGAAGCTTTCTTGTAGAAACGGAAGCGTTTCTGATCGGCATTGGCGTTATAGAGGATCCAAGTGTCAGCAGCGCTGTCGGTGATTACTGCATTGCCGTTGGAGTCCAGGCTGATTGTCATCACGACCTGTGTTGATCCGAAATTGATCGCATTCTTTTCTTTTGTTCCAGAAAGGTACTTCCCGCTGGCGGTCTTGAGTGCATATCCACCGTTCATGCTCTCGACTGTAACTGTCGATGCAAGGGTTGCATCATTAGCAGCAATGGAGCCGTTTGAAATCTCTACGGAAACTACGAGATTTACAGCATCTGCAGTTCCTTTCCCATCAAATGCAACCTTATTTTCCTCATTGACAATCAGATAAGTTCCTGACCAGTCATTAGGAGCGCTGGTTACCTTCACAAACGCTTTTCCAGAAGGTGTCGAAGACTTGGCAGCCTGGGTGAGAACGATGGTTTCTTCCACCTTGGCATCGGTGCAGACAAGCTTGAGGTTGGCCACAATATCCTTGTCGGACTCGTTTGCAGCAAATGTCACTTTTACTGTAGCATCGGCATTGCCGGACGCAGGCGTCACGGTGAATGCAGCATTGTCGCTGGTGACAGTCCAGGCAGCATTGGCGGAGATTGTGAAAGTCGCTTCCGTATCGCTTGCCTTGGCACTGATGGCCTTGGTGCTGACAGTACAATACTTTGCATTGGGATCTGCAGCCTTGATTTCGGTAGCGATCACCTGTACATAATTGTTCTTGCTATGAATGGTGTTGAAATAGCCGGTGACAATCACGCGCTGGTTGAGCAGGGCGGAAGGATCTATGGAAGGATCAAGATACTGAGGTGACACGGCCCTGGTGGCGCCGTCGACTTTCACGATATAATAACCGCTGGCATTCTTGTCAAGCGTTCCTGTAGCGGTAAGATAATCGGTGTCTGATGAGCTGTAGCTATCAATGGAAGAAGTGATATCCTTCAGCTCGGTGCGGGGGATGCTGTTTCCGCCACCGACTACGGTAACGGTCGCATCCTTGAACTCAGGAAGCCCGTAATAAGTTGTCTTGGTAGCCTCAATCTTTACCTTGTCGCCAAGTTTTGCTTCGGGAGCCTTATTCAGGAATACATACACATTCTGCGTGCCGTCGGTTGCAATGAACCCCTTGGTGCAGACAGCGGCGACGACAGCCTCATTGACCACGACATGAACATCATCTTCCACCTTGATCATTTCGGTAAGAGTACCGGTCTTTGTCTCGACCTCCTGCCCCTCTCCGTTGATTGTAATGATCTTGCTTCCGGTGGTGAACTGAGGAGTATTGCCGAACATATTGCAGATGGATCCGCAGACAAGAACTTCGTCGCCGACTTTGATCTGATCCTGTGCGGTGAACTTGACTCCGTTGAGATAATATCCGCGATATACTCCGAACACAGCGGTGTAGCCTTCATCGACAAGGGAATACTCAGCGTTTCCGTAATACGCATCGCCAAGGGTTGCATCCCACGAAATATCCTTGATGGCGCTGATCTTGCCTTTAACATAGATATTATCTATCTTTTCATAGTTCTTTGTATCCGTGTACTTGAGATTCTTCACGGCATTGATGGCAGCAGCGACGTTGTATGGTTCTGCCTCTGTTCCTTTTCCGGAAGGAGTGGCGACAGTTTCTTCACCTCCAGGGGCAGATCCTTCTGTCACGCCATTGAGCGAATACAGGTAGCTGGCGCCCTTGCTGACGGTTTCGGGAGTATTGCCCTTGAAGTTCACGACAGGGCCGTAGATTATAACTGCATCGCCGGCCTTGATATCGGTATCTCCTGTTTTCCATTTGCGGTTGCCGAGATACAGGGTCTGGTAAGCGTAGAACTGATCGGTGTCACCCTCGTTGTCAACCATATAGAACACAGCGTTGCCAAAAGTGCCGCTTGCTTCGTAAGTGGTTGATACAGAAGAGACAATACCCTTTACATATACGCTGCCAGGGCTCTGGACATCAGCTCCGAGACCCTGCACATACTCGATTACACCTGCCACGCTGTAAGGGTCCTCAAGGGTGCCGCTGCCCTTCTTGAGTTCGCCAGCCTCACCTGCCTGCTTCACATGCAGGGAAGCCTTTGCAAGACCGATGGTGAAGATAACGTCGTCTTCGCGGTTGTTGCCCTTGTTGGGATCGACGGAGATGGTTACCTTCTGCTCGCTGGTGGAAGCTTTGCCGGTAGAAGGATTGACGACAACCCAGTCCGGTTTGTTTTCGATATGCCAGTCGCGGGTAGCTGTAAGGGCTACCACTTCGGATTTCTCTCCGGTAGCATCAAATGTGACTTCTGCAGGAGATACGGAGACCTTTGCCTCTCCGAGGTTTTCGGTCTCCTCACAAGCCGTGAATGAAAAAACGGCAAGGGCCGCAATGGCCAGGATTGATCTGAATTTCATAATGCGTTATTAATTTATTCTGTTTTGTTGTTCAAACACTGGTTAAACTTTCAAATATAATTATTCCTTCGGAATAAAACAAAAAAAGAGCGCAGCCCCGGGTGAGGCTGCGCCGATTATAGCGATTATGCAGATTAGTTCTTGGGAACGTAAACCGCGAATGCAGCGATTACGGCGTCCCTTTCTGCATCGGTGGTCATGTTGGGATTGCCGAACTTGGCGAGGTTGAAGGCCCTGTAGTTGAAGTTGCCCCACCACGCGTCATCGACGACTACGACATTGTTGCCGACATTGCCGGGACGGGCGGCGGTGTTCTTCGAACCGAGAGTCTGCCATCCTTCGGGACGGTACTGATAACCATAGTTGACAACGATGAGGGAACCGTTGGGAATCTTGGCCTTTTCCACAATGCTCGTAGCCACGAACTGGACCACATTGGAACCGGTGGTGACAAGGCTGGAATTGGTGCCGGAAGTGGAGTTGTAGAACGCGTCCTTGGTGTAGGTCAGTTCAAGCTTGGTATACTTTGCAGGATCATATCCCTTCGCCTTGAGCATGTCATCGGTAGATGCCAGGGTCTTGGGAATGAATATGCCGAAAATGTGCTCAAGCTCTTCCTGCTGGGCCTCGGTCAAATTGGGGTTGCCGACACGTGTTACATTGAATGCCCTGTAGTTGAACGAAGTGCCCCACCATGCATCATCGACCAATGCCACGGGTTTGTTCTTGCCGGTGACATTGGCCGGACGGGTGCCGGAGTTCTTGCTTGTTACATTCTGCCATCCCTCGGGACGATACATCCATCCGTTGGCAACCTCCTCGGTAGCTCCACGCACCACGATCACGGTTCCGACAGGAAGTTTGCTCCTATGGAACTGCTGGGTTGCTGCAAACTGGCTGGAGTTGCTCAGTCCGGTCTGGATCTTTGCATAATTGGCATTATCTGTCGAATTCCAGAAGCCGTTGTGTGTCCAGGTAATCTCGGCACGGTCGTAATTTTCCATCTTGTAACCTGCATCCACGAAAATCTGCTCGCAGATATCGAGGGTGGGAGCCGGAGTCTCGTGCGAAATGTAGTAAGCGTTTGAAACCTGTTCCTTCTGGTCCTCAACCTTGGCACCGGGATATTGTCCGCGCTGTCCTACCAGGGTTACACGGTCGCCGACTGCGATGCCGAGGCTCTTGTAGGACTTGTTGTTGCTCTTTACAGGAGCATCGGTAAGGCCATAGACGTAGATGTATTTGTCGGACTTCTCATCCTGGAGATAGAAATTGCCGAAAGTATCGTTGACAACGGACTTCACAAGACCGGTGACACGATAGTACTTGCTTTCAAGATAAGTGCTTGCGACAGGTGCGGCGATAATCTCGCTGACGGTGACGTCCTGGCTCTTGACAGTCTTCTCGCAGTATGCGTTCTTCATCTGGATCTTCTGATCCTCGACTTTCGCGGTAGGGAACTCGTCGCGGGGGCCTACGACAGTAACGATGTCGCCTTCGCGGACTCCGAGATTAGCAAATGACTTGGCAACCTTGTCGGCATTCTCGAACAGGGTGTAGACGTATACATAACCGGTACCGTCCTGCAGATAGATATTGCCGTAGGTGGAATTCACGATTCCCTTGATCTTGCCGGTGAGACGGTAGAGCTGGTCGCCGACTTCCTTCTCCTTGAACTCGGCCACGGAGCAGTCGATAACGGCATAGAGATGATCCTGGGTGAGGGTAATCCAGAAATTGGTGGTCTCACCGATAATCTGGAACTTGGCTACACGAGTATTCTCATAGCTCTCGTTGGCATCGAAAGTAATCTCGATGGTGCCGTCACCGCTGCCTTCCTTGGTGAAGCTCTTGATCCACTCGTCGTGGTTGCGCACCTTCCAGGTCTTGTTGGACTTGACAGCGATCTTGGCGACGGTCTCGGTACCCTTTACGGTAGTGCTTTCGGCAACGGTGAGGACCTCATCGCTGGGGGCTGCGGAATCCTTGTAGAGGGAAGGGAGAGCGGCGTTGTCCTGGGCGGAGCCATAAGCGCCATAGGAAGAATAACCGATGGAATACTGGAAGTATTTTCCGGCGACGGTCTGGTTCTCGATCTTGGCGGTTCCGTCTTCATTCAGGGTAATCTTCCATACATCGGCCTTCTCAAGATTGTCGGTGGAATAGAAGTTATTGTAGGCAGCTGCCTGGAACAGGTAACGGCCGTTGGACTGCTGGATCGCATAGCCCTCTCCCTTGGCTACGAGAGTGTAGGCGTTGTTTGCGTTGGGACGCACGATAATGTCGTCCTCGGCGGTAACGTCATCTCCGTAGATATAGGAGTAGTATGTTTCGGATGTGGCGGCGAAAGGCTTGCCTGCGACGAGCGCGGAACCTGTATTAGCTACGAAAAGATAGCCCTTTCCTGCCTCGATCTCTTCAGCCTTGGACACCTTCTTGTATGTGCGCGAAGCGTCGAGTCCGGGCTCGCCGGCCTGCTTGACGGTCACCACGAACATGGACTGTCCGCAAATGAGGGTGATGGATCCGCTACGGGGTCCGGCCACCTCATTGTGTTCATCTACATTCTCCTTGAGGGATACGGTAATTTTGCCGTCACCTTCTCCGCTTGCGGGAGCATATTCGAACCACTCGTCATTGGACGAGGTTGCAATCCAGATACCATCGGCCTTAACATCTATGGTGCCGATTATGGAACTGCCGGTATCGCTGACGACGAGTTCAGCCGGAGTGGCAGATACAGAGGAGCCGAGAGGTTCAGCCTCTTCCTGAGCGCAGGAAGCGACGATCACCATGCCGGCAGCCAGGGCCAATAAAGATTTAACTATATTTTTCATTTTCTTCTTGATTTAGATTAGAAAGTGAGCCTGAGACCAAGCTGGCAGCGCCAACGGGAATAGAAGTCGCTGAGGGTGACAGCGGTCTGACCGTACCACTTGTAAGAAGGAACATATCCGTCGCCCACCTTGGTGACGTCGGTGACCTTCAGGGCGCTGCGGTTGTATGCAGAACCATAGTACAGGCCCCATGCACGGTTGAACATGTTGCTGATATTCTTCACGTCGAGCATGAGTTCAACCTTGCGGTTGTGCTTCTTGTCGTAGAAGAAGTTCTGCGAAACGTGGAGATCGAAGTGATGCTCGAAAGGAGCTATGCCGGCATTGCGTTCGCTGTACATTCCACGGTGGCTGCTGAGGTAGCTGTCGCTGCGGATGAAGTTTTCGAACTTCTGGGCGTCTTCTGCGGAAGACCAGGTCATGTAACCGATTTCCTCGACTGTAGGGATGTACATCAGGGAGTTGCCCTTCTGTCCGTCTCCGTTGAAGTCGGCATCTTCGCTATATGTGTAGCAGTAGCGCTGTCCGCTCTGTCCTTCGTAGGTCAGGGTGACATTGGTGCTCATGAATCCTGCATACTTGGGAGAAGTGTAGGAAGCCATGGCGATGATGCGGTGAGGGCGGTCGAACCTGGAGTAGGAAAGCTCCTTGCCGGAGTTGGTGTCGACGGAGTAGTTGTATTTCCAGTTGGAATATGCAACGGACGAGGTGCCGTCATTGACCGAGTAGGAATGACCGAAGGTGTAAGCGCCCATGAGGTCGAGACCCCAGTCGAAATGCTTCTCGAGCTTGCCGCTGAGGGAATATGTGTAACCTGCGCTGGTGTTGGTGAGGGCTACGATTGCATAGTAATCACCGCTGTTGAGTGCGTAGAAAGGAGCTGCGGCGGATTCGGGATTGCTTGCAGCAACTGCGGGATTAACTGCATAAACCTTTGCATTGGAAGAGATCGCGAGGTTGGTAAACATCACATTGTTCATCGTCTTGGAGAAGAGTCCGTCGAAGGTGAACTTGAATCCATTGCCAAGATTCTGATCGTATCCAAGATTGACACGGAAGGTCTGAGGATACTTGAAGTTCTCGTTCATGGTATTGATGGTAGCACCTGAACTGCCAGCCTTGAACACGCCAGTCTTTACGAGATCGTCGTAAGGAGTACTGGTAAATTTGAAGCCGGGATACTTGGGTGTATCGTCGCTATTGAGAGCTGCAGGATTGTTGACCGAGATGGACTTGGCTTCCATACCTGTATTGTTGTAGGCGTTCGAGAGCCATACGAAAGGAGCCTGGCCGGTGAAGAGGCCGATACCTCCGCGAAGCAGGGACCTGTGGGCATCGTCGAGATACATGCGGAAACCGAAACGGGGCGCCCAGAGGATGCTGGTCTTGGGAACGACACCTACAAATTCGTTATTGTCGGTCGCAAAGCTCGTAGCGTTGAACGTGGGGTTCTCGGTAGGCTTGTTGAGGAAGATGGGAGCATCTGCACGCAGACCGTAGGTGAGGGTGAGGTTCCTGTTCACTCGCCATTCATCCTGGGCATAGAAACCGAGCTGCATAATATGAGTGGTAGCGGCCCAGAGAGGATCACCTCCGGTGAGGTCGGGATCGGCGTAGCGATAGTTGAACTGGGAAGGATTATTCGCGAAGAAATCTGCGATGGAAGCATAGGTATATCCACCGTAAGCGTACTGCAGGAACAGGTTGTTGAACTTGTAGTACTTGTTGTCGGTACCTACAGTGAAGGTGTGGTCGCCGGCGAAGATGGAAAGGTTGTCGGTGAGGGTCCAGGTGTCGGAATCCATGGAGTTTGCACCGGAGGAGTACTCGGTTCCGAGGTCAACCACGGGCTTCTCTCCCGAAATGTACATGTTGGCACCCTGATAAGGCACTTCGCGATGGTCGCGCTCGAGCACTGCGGATACACGGAGGTCGTTGTGGATCTTGTCGCTCAGACGGGAGTTGAGCTCGGCGACGACCGTATGCGTCCTTGTGGCCATCTTGTAGCCGGAATTGTTGAAGTAGTAGGTGTTGCGTCCGGAGCTGTAATTGTCCTTGGCGGCATCCATCAACTGATAGCGGACCATGAGTTTGTTGGCCTGGTTGATGTTCCAGTCCACGCGGCTCAGAAGGCTGATGGAGCGGGTCTCTACCTGATGGGGGCTGTAGCTCTCGGAGAAATCGCCCTTGGGATTGTAGGTCTTCTGGTAATGGTCGATCATCGCGGCGGCGAGGTCCGAAGTGAGGTGAGTGTAATTCTTGCCTCCGACGGTGACAGGCTTCACGAGGTCGGTGTTGTCATAAGACCCGAGATCGGGAGAATAGACGTTGGGATACGACTGATTGAAGTATTCCGCTGAAACGAAGAGGAAGAGCTTGTCCTTGATGATAGGAGCTCCCACGGTGGCACCGATGGTGCGGTAGAGTTCCTCGTCATACTTCTCGCGTTCTGTCTTGTTGAAGTTCTCCTTCATCTGCTGCTCGTTGCCGGGAGTGGTTCCGATGAGGTTCTCGTTGAAGAAGAAACCGTATGCGCTACCCTTCACTTCGTTGGTACCGGACTTCGTGACGGCGTTGATGGCACCGCCGGTGAATCCGCTCTGCCTTACATCGAAAGGAGCTACGGAAACCTGGATTTCTTCAATGGCGTCGATGGAGATAGGGTTGGTGCCGGTCTGTCCGCCGTTGGTTCCGGAAGCTGCAAGACCGAAGCTGTCCTTTGCATCCGCACCGTCGATGGAGAAGGCGTTGTAGCGGTTGTTGGTACCTGCGATGGAGATACCGCCGTCCTTGTTGCTGGACACCTGGGGGCTCATCTTGGCGATGTCATAGATGCTGCGGTCGATCGTAGGAGTGTTTTCCATCTGGCTGCGGTTGAAAGAAGCACCTGCGCCTGTTATGGAAGAGCTGAAAGACTTCTCTGCCACAACCGTGACAGACTCGAGCTCGTTGGTGCTGGCCATTGTAGCATCAAGTACGAAGGGCTCGCCGAGGGTGAGCGAAATGCCGGTGTAGTTCTGGGTCTTCATTCCGAGGAAGGAAATCTCCACGGCGTAAGGACCGCCGGCACGCATTCCGTAGATATGATACTGCCCCTTGTCGTTGGCAATAGCATAGTAGGAAGTTCCGGAAGGAGTGTGAACTGCATTGACCACGGCGCCGGCAAGCGGTTCGCCGCCTTCGTCAACGACTCGTCCACCCAGAGAAGTAGTTGTCACCTGCGCGTAGGCAGAAACAACAAACAGAGCCGCTAAAATGCTCAGCGACAGTCTCTTGAAGAATGTTTTCATAAACTTTTATATTGTATGTAAGTTTTTTCGGTGCGAAGATAATACATTTTTCGTTAACTTTGCGGCCGAAAGGGGAAAGATTTGACTGCTTGCAACCCCTGTAATTTTAAAAAAATGCTAAAATGAACTATCTCTTTACATCCGAGAGTGTCTCGGAAGGGCATCCTGACAAGGTTGCCGACCAGATTTCAGATTCGATTCTTGATGAGTTTTTGAGGCAGGACCCCGAATCCAAGGTGGCCTGCGAAACTTTTTGCACGGCTGGGCTCGTAGTGGTCGGCGGCGAAGTCGAGTCTTCCGCTTACGTGGATGTCGACAAAGTCGCCCGCGAAACGATCGCCCGTATCGGCTACACCAAGGCCGAGTACGGATTCGACGCCTCATCCTGCGGAATCATCTCCACGATCCACGGGCAGAGCGCCGACATCCACCGCGGCGTCGTGCGCGAAGACGAGATGTCGCAGGGAGCCGGCGACCAGGGCATGATGTTCGGCTATGCCTGCAAGAATACTCCCGACTACATGCCGCTGGCTTTGTACCTGTCGCACAGGCTCTTGCAGGTACTGGCGCAGATACGGCACGATCTCACCGCTACGGGCAAAGGGCCCGTCCGTGTCCCGCAAGGGGAACCCGGTACGGGCATTGCCCGTCCGCAAGCCGACGCAGTCATGCCGTATCTGCGGCCGGATGCCAAGGCGCAGTTCTCCGTAGAGTTCGACGGCCTCACCAACAAGCCGGTCCGCGTACATACCATCGTCCTCAGCACCCAGCACGACGAGTTCGACACCGACGAAGCCATGCACGCCCGCATCGAGAAGGACGTGCGGGAGATCGTACTCCCCCGCCTCATCGCCTCTCTGCCTGCGGAAATCGCCGCCCTCTTCGACGGCAAGTTCATCCTGCACGTCAATCCGACAGGCAAGTTCGTGATAGGCGGCCCTGCGGGAGATACCGGCCTCACCGGGCGCAAGATCATCGTGGACACCTACGGCGGACGCGGGGCCCATGGCGGCGGGGCCTTCTCCGGGAAGGATCCTTCGAAAGTTGACCGCAGCGCCGCATACGCCGCCCGCTATCTTGCTAAAAACCTGGTAGCCGCCGGCGTCGCCTCCGAATGCCTCGTGCAGCTCGCCTATGCCATCGGCGTTGCCGAACCCGTCAGCGTATATGTCAATTCCTACGGCACAGGCGTGGTTCCGGACGCCGAAATCGCCTTCAAGCTGCGCGGCCTCTTCGACCTCCGCCCCGCCGCCATCGTGCGCCGCTTCGGCCTGAAGAATCCCATCTACGCCCCCACCGCCGCCTACGGTCATTTCGGGCGCAAACCCTACGTCAAGGACGGCATCCAGTTCTTCGGCTGGGAGAAACTCGACAGCGTAGACCTCCTGCGTTCCGAATTCGGCCTTTAGCGGCCCGTCCCCGCTTTAGCCCCAACGCTCGCAGCAGCCAACCCACTGTCTATCAATAACTTACTATAGGGAGAATCGGCAAAATTCGCTGATTCTCCCTATAGTAATTATCTAATAATCAACCTATTAACTGCTGCAGAGTTTTAATAGATTCCTCCTTAGTTGCCCAGGAGGTGGCAAAGCGGGTGACAGCCCTGCCATCCGGGAGTCTTTCCCAAATTTCGAAGGCGATCTTCCCCTCCAATTCCGCCATCTGAGAGGATGTCAGGATGGGGAACTGCTGGTTGGTCGGAGAATCAATGTAGAACGGTATACCTTTTTCTGCGAAGATCGTTTTGAGTTTCATGGCCATACGGATGGCGTGGGCGCTGATCTCCATGTAAAGTCCGTTCGTGAAAAGTGTATCGAACTGAATACCGAGCAATCTTCCCTTTGCCAAAAGGGCTCCGTGCATCTTTATGTGAGTGAAGAAGTGCTTCGGCGCATTTCCTTTCGGGAATACAACGGCTTCTCCGCACAGGGCGCCGACTTTCGTGCCGCCGATGTAAAACACGTCGCACAGAC
Source organism: uncultured Bacteroidales bacterium (assembly GCA_946530505.1). Taxonomy (GTDB): domain Bacteria; phylum Bacteroidota; class Bacteroidia; order Bacteroidales; family UBA932; genus Cryptobacteroides. The sequence continues at coordinate 3,228 of CAMNAD010000004.1, read as the reverse complement.
CGGCAATGTCCTGCAAGGTCACATCCGCTGCCGGGCTGGCCAGGCCATATCCGAGACGGGCTCCGTCGATGAATAGTGGCAGACCGTACTGCTTGCAGACATCTCCGATCCCTTCAAGCTCCGCACGGGAATATATGGTTCCGTATTCGGTTGGGAATGAGATATATACCATTCCCGGCTGGACCATGTGGGGATACGTTCCGTCGGCATAAAAGCTGTCGAGCCAGGCCTTCAGCTCCCCGGCATCCATCTTTCCCTGATGCTGCGGCAAGGTCAGGACCTTGTGTCCGCAGAATTCGATGGCACCAGCCTCGTGGACGGCGATATGCCCGGTCTGAACAGCCAGTACCCCCTGGCATCCTTCCAGCAATCCGTCGATGACCGTGCTGTTGGTCTGGGTGCCGCCGACAAGGAAGAAGATATCCGCGTCGGGGCAGCCTGTGGCTTCCCTGATTCTCTTCTTCGCCGAAGCGCAGAAAGAATCCTCCCCGTACCCGGGTTCCTGTTGCATGTTGGTCTCGGTCAGGGCCCGGAGTATCTCCGGATGCGCCCCTTCGGTATAGTCGCAAGTGAATGAATACATACTGCAAAAGTACTGAAACAATGCGATTATTCAAGCAAACATGGCCGGGCATCTGTATTTTCGTCACAATCTTCCCATTTGCAAGTTTTTGGCAAATAGCTATAATATGCTTACTCTCAATAGTTTAAATATGCTGATAAATACATGTCGAAAACATTTCATCACTATTTATGTTTTTGATTGACCGGGGAAGAACTATTATTTATATTCGCTAAAAATCGGCTTGTTATGAAAGCACATCATCTATTTGCGAAAGGGAAAAACTGGTGGGGTATTTTTTACCGGATCGAGGACTGCATTATGTATTTCACAACTTTCAGTGTCTTCGCCAGACGGATGGAAATTGTTTTTGTCGGCTTCTCCATAATGTTCAACCATACACATGCAACTGCTTTGGATGAAACGAGGCAACGGCTGACTCTGTTCCAAAGGCAAGTCGGTGTTTCAACTGCACACACCTACAATAAAGAATATGGCCGAAAAGGGCCATTATGGCATCACTCATTCGGGTTTTCCGTAAAGAATGGCGTTAAACGCATTCTGGGGAATATAGCTTATGTTGTCAACAACTGTGTCGCCGGCAAAATGAATCGCAACGCCATTGAAAACAGATGGACACTATTGGCATATTATAACAACCCTCATCCATTTTCGGAAGCCATAGTCAATAGAGAGAGGAGTCGCAGGATGATACGCGCCATGCGTCTCGTCGATATCAAATTCGGCAACGATGAGTATATAGATTATATGACACAAAGAAGAATATTTTCCGGCCTGAACAAAAAGGAGAGAAAGCAAATAATTGACTATATCATTTATAAATATAATTTCCTTGATTATCAAGCAATTATATCTTTATATGGCAGTTTTGACAAGGCCTTGGTCGCTATAGAGTCAAACGCCGGCAATGAATTCGATTTGAAGGATGACTGCGGGGACCATTCCTGTTATAGGACAATGATCGGAGTTTTGAGTTCATACTGCAAAACAACAAAAATCGATGTTGAGAAACTGGACGACAATACATTGAACTATCTTAAATCAGTGTTTTCTACGCAATACGGAATAAAAGATAGCAGTATCAACAAGTTTCTGCATCTTCCCCGCAGCACCCAAACTACTTAAAATCAATAACTTTCCGGTGAGAGAATCGGTCGAAATCGCCGATTCTCCCTAAGGGAAAGTACGGATTATCAACCACTTAAGTGCTGCAGCGCGCAGAGGCATTTACAGCAGCCCGCAGATTTTCTCGAGCCAGAGGGCGTCGGTGTCGTCGAAGGCGGCGGGGGTGGTGCTGTCGATGTCCAGCACGGCGCTTATGCCATCCGCGACGGGCAAAGGGTCCGTCAGTGACCCACAAGGGGCCGACTGTACGGGTACGACTATTTCGGAGCGCGAAAGGGAACTGCAGGCGATGTGCCCGGGGAAGGCTTCGACGTCGGGGACGACGATGGTGCGGGCTTCCTTCCAGGCAGTGCCGCAGACTCCCCGGCCGTAGCCGATACGCAGACAGGCGGGAGGGCCCTGGAAAGGCCCGAGGACCAATTCACAGCCGCGGACGATATAGAATCCCACCCAGAAAAACTTCATCCTTTCATAGATGAGAGCGGCGGTCTCGGCCATGCGTGCGACGGGATCCGGTTCATCCCCAAGCAAAGCGGCTACATCCTGATACAGACGAAGATACTTGAAGGTCCGCAAGGGCAGATGGCAGTAGCCGTCGGGGTTCTTGTCGAGATATTTCTGATGCCTCTCCTCCGCCTCGTAGAAGGAGCGCAGAGGCTCGAGTTCAACCTCCAGAGGCTGCCCGACGCGGGCCTCTACAGCAGAGTAAACCTCCTGAAGCACAGGCAGATCGGAGGGATCCGAATAATAGATACCGGTGCGGTAGCGGGTGCCTGTGTCGTGCCCCTGCTGATTGAGGCTTAGGGGGTCGATGATGTCGAAGTACAGTTCCGTGAGCAGGCGAAGGGAGATTTTCTCCGGACGGTAACACACCCGGACCGTCTCCGCAAAGCCGGTGGTATCGGTGTAAACCTGCTCGTACGAGGGACGGCCGGCGAAATCCGGATTCCCCTGCGCATATCCGCTGACGGCCGAAATCACGCCGTCGACCCCGGAGAAGAAGTGCTCCGTTCCCCAGAAGCATCCCCCTGCAAAATAGATCTCTTTCATACTTCTACCCAATGGATTCTTACTCCGCTGCGCTCCATCCCGCGGAACCAGGTCATCTGGCGCTTCGCGAACTGGTGGATGGCGACGGAGAGTTTTTCGAAAAGTTCCTGCTCGGAGAGTTCCCCCTGCAGGAACAAGGTAACATACTTATACTCAAGACCGTAGCCGATAAGGGTTTCAGCAGGGACACCCCGCTCGAGCAGACCGCGGATTTCGTCGGTCATCCCCTCCTGCAGACGGGCACGGAGGCGGGCGTCGATGCGGGCGTTGCGCAACTCGCGGCTAACCAGCGTGCCGATGAAGTAGGTGTGGGGAACGGCATCTGAACGGACAGCGGAATCGTCCGACGGAGCGTTTTCAGCGGAGAAGGGCGCTTTTCCGTTGTCCGGTGCCGGCGAACTGAGCGGCTTGTGGCTGCGGAAGTCGTATCCTGCGGTAACGGCATTGATATACAGGCCGGTTCCACCGCA
>CAMNAD010000003.1 GCA_946530505.1 uncultured Bacteroidales bacterium | reverse complement strand
GGCACCAGATGGCAATGGTAATCGATGATGGGCATGTGCTCCGCATGCTCGTGATAAAGCTCCCGGGCTGTCTTGCTCTGAAGCATGAAATCTTTATTGATGAATGAAGCCATAATGTTAAAATGTGATTTGGGAAGGAACCGGGCGGTCAGGCCCGGCTCCTCAAAAAGAACTATTTGGGTTCGAATACTATTTCGTAGATCCAAGGGGAAGTCGCTCCGCTGGGTTTCACGATCTGGATCTCCTGAACCGCTCCAGTAGTGTTCTCGATTGTCCACTCGAACACCTTCGCATCAAGAAGTTCCTTGGAGGTATCGTAAGGCCCGAGATCGACATTCTCGCCATATGCATCGCCGCCGACCTTGATGCCGAGCTTGCAATTGCTGCCGTCGGCAGCAGTCTTGCCCTGGGTGGCGGTCACCTTCAGGACGCCGGCCTTGTCGGTACGGAAGAATGCATACGCTGCACCTCCGCCGTAGGTGATGGGCTTGTAGGTGACATCGTTCGCAGAACTCGTCTTGCCTGCATACTTGATGCTCTTGTTGTTAGGCGCGAAATAAAGAACCTCTGTCTCGCCTGCACTTGCAACGGCCGCAACGTCACCTGCCTCGTATTTGTAGATCTGGTTGTCCTTGACGTCGAAGTCAGCCTTGTACTCGTCGGTAAAGTTCCATCCGAAAGGCTTCGGCGCGGCAGATACATTCTTGTACGTGAATTCGATCTTGTAGATCCAAGGGGAAGTCGCTCCGCTGGGTTTCACGATCTGGATCTCCTGAACCGCTCCAGTAGTGTTCTCGATTGTCCACTCGAACACCTTCGCATCAAGAAGTTCCTTGGAGGTATCGTAAGGCCCGAGATCGACATTCTCGCCATATGCATCGCCGCCGACCTTGATGCCGAGCTTGCAATTGCTGCCGTCGGCAGCAGTCTTGCCCTGGGTGGCGGTCACCTTCAGGACGCCGGCCTTGTCGGTACGGAAGAATGCATACGCTGCACCTCCGCCGTAGGTGATGGGCTTGTAGGTGACATCGTTCGCAGAACTCGTCTTGCCTGCATACTTGATGCTCTTGTTGTTAGGCGCGAAGTAAAGAACCTCGGTCTCGCCCGCACTTGCAACGGCGGCAACGTCACCCTTATCGTATTTATAGGTCTGGTTGTCCTTGACATCGAAATCAGCCTTGTACTCGGCGGTAAAGTCCCATGTAAGGGTGACTTCGGTCTCACCGGAAACAAGCTTGTTGATCGTAAGTTTACCCTCGCCTGCCTCGGACTTCGCATATTTGGTGGAAGTGGCCACAGGCCTGGCGACTACGGTGACAGGATACTCGCCTACCGCAAGAATTGCGACATCGGCGGCTGCAACGGTGTAGCTGGTTTCCGTGAGAGTCTGCTCCGCGCCGTTGAATGTAAGGACATAGTCTGCGGCATTTTCAACCTCGCCCCAGCTGATCACTACGTCTTCGGCTGTGCCTTCATCAAGTTTGGAAGGAGCCACGGTGACGGCAGGAGTAGCGAGAGTCTTGACGGTATTGTCGGGAGTAAGATCCTTCGTCCACTCGATTTCCTGCAGGGTAACTGCCTTGTCTGCAATCACATAGATGCTGTTCTCTCCTGCAAGGTCGCCGAGCACGATCGTGTGCTCCTTGGCGTCGGCAAGCACGGGATAGCGGTCGCCGCCTGCAAGAACCTGCATGGAACCGAGACCGTCGTCACTGGTGGCGGTAACCTTCACGGAACCGTAACCTTCGGTAAGGATCTCTACGGCCGAATAGGAAGGAACTCCTTCGGGGCTGACGGAAGCTCCGGTGGAGAATACTATACCCTTGCTCATCACGACATTCGCAGGCACTGTGGATGTTGCATAGATGCGGGCGTTGCCGATGATGGTGTTGGCGGTAAGTTCCTCGGTATCGTAGATGGTCTTCTCGGTGAAATCCCAGGTGTAAGCTTCCTTCACGAGGGTGAGTTCGGTCTCGCGGATGATTACGGGCTGAACTGCATCCCACCAGCGGGGATCACCTGCCTTGAGGCTCTTGATGGTCTCGCCGGCAGTTCCGCTGAGATACAGCTTGCCAGCAGCGGAATTGATGCAAGGATCGGAGGTGAGTACGGTTGCATCAGTCATGGCAATTTCTTCCTGGCTCTTCTCTCCGTTGGCATCCGCAGGGCTTGCCACTGCGTTGGATGTCCACCATGCGACACCTGTATTGTAGTACACGTTGCCGGAGCAATCGACACGGTAGGAATCGGTCGAGTTGCGGCAGAGGCGGACCCAGCCCTTGGAGGCCTCGTCACCTTCCTTCTCATTGTACTCGTTCAGGAACACGTTCTTGACCGACTTGACGCTATTGGCATCGGTCTTCACGCGGACTGCAAAGATACCTGCGTTGTTCGAACTCGAAGGAGTGGCGGTGACGTAGTTGAAAGTACAATTCTCAGCAAGGATATCCTTGACCTTCGCATTGTCGGACATACGGAAGAAGGTACGGGCGCATGCGTAGAAGGTGGAGTTCTTGACGGTGAAATTGCCGTTGTCGCCGGCACGGACGTCGATGAAGTCGCCGCCCTGGGTGCCGTCGGCATTGATGTCATGCACGTAGCATCCGTCCACCAGATACTCTGCGACAGAGGCGGTGGAAGCGCTGCTGCCCACGGAGTAGATGGCTTTTGCATATCCGCTGATCTCGCAGTTCACGAACTCGACAGCGCTCATTGCAGCGGAGAGGTTCTCGACGGTGGCACCGGTGCCGGCTCCGTCAAGGACGACATCCTCTACATGAAGTTTGGTAGCACCGCTTGCAAGGTCGAACACAAGTCCGCTGATCGCGGGCTTCTTGCCGTCCTCGGTAGCATTTCCGTATATACGGACATCCCCTACGATCGTCGCGAATTTCTTGGTTGCATCGGGATAAACCGCAGTGATGTCATAAGCGGCATCGCTGTACTCGAGCTGGAGGAGAATATCTCCGGCCTGGTTGTCGATAGCTGCAAGAAGGGCGGCTGCAGAGGAGATGACGGTAGGTGTGCCGTCGATGTTGGGACGGGTGTTCGCAGTGACGGAACCACGCTTGCCTGCCTTTCCGAACAGAAGGGTGAAGCGGTACTCGCGACCTGCTTCAAGACCTTCGATAGTCTTGGCGGCGGCAGAGATTTCATCGGGTACGACATCAACCCTGGTCTCGGCCACATCTCCTTCCTTGAGAACCACAGGTTCAACGAGGACGGAGGTGAGGTCCGCCTTGTCTTCGGCAGCATCCCATTTGAGGGAAATGCTGGTCTGGGTACGGGCGGACACAACGGGGTTCAGGGAACTGCGCACTGCAGATGTGGAGAATGTATTCTCAAGATAAGCCCAGTTGGAGGCTTTAAGTGTAGAACTCACGCCACGCACACGGGCATAGAAAGACTTGTCGACAGCGAGATCGTAAACCGTGTAGGGGATCTCGTCTGCGGCAACCGAGAACACGTCGACGAGAGTTCCGGTATTTTCGGTACTCACCTCTTTGGAGTCGTCGGTCTGCTCGTATACTTCGAGTTCATAACTCTCGGCATTTTTGATCTTCTGCCAGGTAAGGATGACATCCGTTCCTGTGGCGGGAACTACCTCGGCCTCGAACTTGGTAGGAGTGAGGACCCTGGAGTAGTCGATCTCGTCGAGCACTTCCGGACTCTTCTCGCAGGATGCGAAGAGCATCGAGGCGCCGATCACGCAAAGTATTGATTTGAGTATATTTTTCATATCGCGTATCTATTAGAACTGAGCATAACCATAGTCGTTCACAAGAGCGCCCTGCATAGTGCTCATGGTCAGATTGTACATAGGCCAGACAGACCTGGGGTACGGGTCGTCCTGGGCATTGCGGTAGAGGTAGTTCCAGGTGTAGGCTCCGGAAGTGGTGTTGCGGAAAGCCTCGGAACTGATGTAGCGCTCCATGACTACCCAGCCGTTAGGATCGGTGGTCGAGTAGTCGGCCGGGGTCTTGCCGATCTGATCGGCATCCAGGCCGAAGAACTCGATCTTCTGTGCAGCATGGTTCTCACGCCAGTACAGAGGATAGGTCTTGAACGTGCGGGTTGCATCATCGCTGGTGCGCTCGGTGGCATAAGGCGCGTAGGCAGCATAAGCTCCCTGCATCTTGGCAAGATCCTCGAGGTCGGCCTTCTCTTCGTCGAGGGCGATCTTGAGGAGGCCCCAGCGGATGAGGTCCTGCTTGCGGACGAACTCGCCTGCAAGCTCAAGGGCCCTCTCCTGGAAGATGGCTCCGAGGATGGTGGAAGGATTGTTGTGGTCGGCGATCATGCCGTTCATGTCGGTGGATGCGGAACCAAGGGTAAGCGCAGATACTGCAGTATATTTGGTGGCAGCCTTTCCGGCCATGGCACGGTCGCGGACCTCGCCGAGGTATCCCTGTGCCTTCCCGATATCTCCTGTGCAGGCGGCGAGCTCGGCGCCCATCAGGAGCACGTCGGAGTAGCGCATGACGATGGGCTTCACGCCGTCGTCGTTACCGCCGTTATAGGGATTGTTGATCATCCACTCGAAGCGGTATTTGCCCCAGAACCAGTAGTTGATGGCTCCGCGGAGTTCCCACTGCTGGGTTTCGCCGTTCCAGCGCATGTTGACCACCGTAAGGTCGCGACGGGAGTCATTCTTGTCGTACTTGAACCAGAGGTTCGCAGTAGGCAGGGTGTTGCCTCCACGGGCGGAGTTGTTGGTGATGAAAGGACCGCCGGCGGAGTGGGGATAGGCGTGGGTGTAGTTCCAACGTCCGCGGCTGTCGCTGAAGGGAACCACCCAGAGAACCTCGGGTGTGCCGGTCAGATGCTCGGAGTTGTTGAACTTGCGCCAGAGGGTCTCGTAGGATGCCTCAAGCGAAGCGGTCTTGCTGAGTGAAAGCCTGTCGATATAGGCGAGGGCCTTGGGATAAAGCACCGATGCGGCCAACTCGGGATCCGTGGTAAGACGGAGGGATCCGAGGTTGCCGGTGCCCACCTTGCCTTCGTCCGGACGCCATGCCCAACCGGAAGCGGAAAGGGCTGCGCGGGCGTAAAGACCGATGGCGAATGCCTTGTTGATACGGTCGGCCCTTTGGGTCTGAGGAGCTTCACCGGGCCAGTAAAGATAATCAATAGCCTCTTCGAGGTCGGCGAGAATCACCTTGTAGATATCGTCGCGGTCGCTCTTCTTCTGGTATATTGTAGCAGTGCTTACGGGCTCGGTGCGGAGAGGAACTTCTCCCCACATCTTGACGAGCTCGAAATAGAAGAATGCACGGTAGGTCAGAGCCTCGCCGAGCAGATATGCCATGTCTTTGTCGCTGTCCACGTTGCCGTATGCGCGGAGCCCCTGGATGCAGAGGTTGGCGCGCTCGATACCGGTTACGATCTCGTTGTAGCCGTTGGTCGTAGTATTCAGCTGGGTGTCGTTGGGCGTGGAGTTGTACTCGCTCATGCGGACGCGGTCGTCAACTGCGTCCAGTCCGGAATCGTCGGTGCCGGCGGAGTTGGAGCTGTAGGTCTCGATATCGGTGTTGGTCCCATAGAAAGGATGCAGACGTCCACGATAGGAGTTGGTGTGTCCGAAGATCTCTCCGATTCCATATACGCTGTATTCTGCAAGGGTGTAGTTGGAGAACACCACATCGTCGGCATAGGTGGACTGGGAAGGAGACTCGATTGCGTTGTCGAAAAGGTTGCAGGATGCTGCAACTAAGGCGACTGCAAGTATGTAGATAAATTTTTTCATGTTCATTTCCTCCTATATTAGAAAGTGATGTTTACACCTGCTACCCAGCTGTGGCTCTTCGGATAAGCGGAGTAGTCCACGTTAGGAGTCAGAGGAGTCGCCGTGCGGGTATCCACCTCGGGGTCGTATCCGGAATAGGGAGTGAGGCAGAAGAGGTTGTTGGCAGTCACGTAAACCCTGACTTTACTGAGCTTGATCTTCTGCGTCACAGTCTCGGGAATGGTGTATCCGAGGGTGATGGTCGCAAGACGGAGGAAGGATGCATCCTCGAGCGCATAAGACTGGCAGATGCGCCTGGTGTTGTAGGGAGCCCACATTGTCTTGCCCTGGTTCACCTTGGCGAGAGTGGAAAGATCGGTGATGAATTCTCCTGTTGCCCAGTCGACGTTGGTCCAACGGTTGTCGGGCGACATGGCTGCGATCACGTTCTGTCCGGCAACGCCGCGAATGGTGGAGAAGTCGACCAGGTTGGCATTGTAGACCTTGTTTCCGTAAGAATATGTGAAGTTAGCGGCGAAATCCCAGTTCTTCCAGTATGAAGAGAGGCTGAAACCTCCGGTAAACAGAGGCTGCACATTGCCGAGGAGGGAGATATCGTTGTTGTCGATCACACCGTCTTTCTTTCCGTCGGGTCCGCTCACATCCTTGAGTTTCATGGAGCCGGGACGTGCGGCATAGCCGGTGACTCCGGATGCATCCGGAATGCCTTCCTTGAGAGTCCATGTGCCGGTTGTGGCATCGAAATCAAAGTCATTGATACCATACATGCCGTCGTTGGTGAAACCATATACATCGCCGAGAGGTCGATTTTCGGTAACCTTGAAGTCATAACCGATTTCGGAAGAGAACATACCGGCGTTTGCAGTAATCTCAGGCAGACCACCGAGGTCCATCACCTGATTCTTGTTGAAGGAGATGTTGCCGTCGAAGTTGATGCCGAAGTCCTTCTTCTGAACGAGTGCTCCGCCGACGGACACCTCGACACCGCGGTTGCGGATGGAACCGAGGTTGCGGTACTGGTTATTGTAACCGGATCCGTTCACGGGGAAGTAGATGAGGAGGTCCTTGGTGTTGGACTGATAGAGCTCGATGCTTCCGTAGAAACGGCTGCGATAGAAGCTCCAGTCGAGACCCAGGTTATGAGAATAGGTGGTTTCCCACTTCAACTCGGGATTGGCCATGTCGGAACCTGCACCCCACCATACCTTGCTCTGGCTGATCCAGTCCTGATTTCCCTGACGGGGACCGTATTCCTGGACTGTCTTTCCGGAAGGGATGTTGTTGTTACCTGCGGTACCGAAACTGTAGCGGAGCTTGAGGTTGTCCAGCCAGGTGCGGGTATTCTCCATCCAGTCCTCGCTGGAGATTCGCCAGGATGCGGCGAATGAAGGGAAGTAACCCCACTTGTTTCCGGCGGTGAACTTGGAAGAACCGTCAGCACGCATGGTAGCGGAGATCTGGTACTTGTCTTCGAAGGAGTAGCTTACGCGTCCGAAGAAAGAGAGGATCTTGTCGTCGTTCGCAAAAGTGTTTCCGATGGTTTTGGGAGCCTCGCCGGAAGCCATGAAGTTCCATGCCATTGCAGCATCGAAGAAGTCGGGCAGACCGTCCATCACGGCATTGAAGGTGTTGGACTTGGTGATGATGTACTCGGTACCAACCAGCACGTTCAGGCTCTGGTTCTCGGGAATGAGGTCCTTGAAATCGTAGGACAGGGTATTGGTATTGCGGATCTTGCGGCGGGTCACATCCTTGTAGTCGGTGGAAGGATTCACATTGTAGCCGGCGGCCGCGTTGTTGCGCACATAATATGAAGTAAGGCCGTAGAAGCGGTCGTCGGTGCGGCGGTACTCGTCGAGACCACCCTCCAGACGGAGGCGTAGGTTCTTGGCGAGATCCCACTGGAATGCTCCGTTGGCGGTCCACTGGGTACGGTTCTGGCGGGAATCACTGTCTGCGATAGCAACCAGAGGATTCACGGAACTGTTGTAGTCCTCCTCTATGTCGGTGTCGCTCATGATGGATTCGGCAGGGATGGGAGAATAAACGATGGAGTTCTTGAGACGGCTCTGGCTTGAGGAGCCCTTGTCGTTGATGGCGTTCGCTCCCGATCCGGACACCTTTACATTCGAATAACGGACATTCAGGTCGATGCTCGTAGTCTTGGAAGTCTTTATGTTGCTCTTGAAGTTGAGGTTGTTACGGCTGTAATCGGAACCCACCATGATCGCGGTTTCATCGAAATGGGCGTAACCGACAGTCCACTTGATCTTGTCGGTGCCGCCGGAAACGCTGAGGTTGTGCGAGAGGTTGTGACCGGTACGGCCGAATACCTGATCGACCCAGTCATTGGTGGCCATGCCCTTGTAGAGGTCCATATCCCCGAACACTCCGTAGCGGGATCCGTAGAAACTGGAAACATTGTCGCGGAACAGAGCATATTCATACTGGGTGCGGACGAAGTCGTATGCATTCTGCGGCACGAAGGCTCCCTTGTTGGCCATGTTCTTCACACCTGCGTAGGCATTGAAGTTTACGGTAATCTTGCCTTCCTTACCGCTCTTGGTGGTCACGATGATAACACCGTTCGCACCGCGGCTACCGTAGATTGCGGTGGAGAATGCATCCTTCAGCACATCGATGCTCTGGATGTCGGAAGCCGGGATATCGGAGATGCTTTCCATGGGGAAGCCGTCCACGATGTACAGAGGAGCGCTGTCCTGTGTGATGGAACCGGCGCCACGGACGCGGATCTTCACGTCTGCATCGGGATTGCCTTCAGTAGTGGTGACCTGCACACCGGCCATCTTACCGGCCATTGCCTCCGTGACGGAAGCAACAGGCACCTGATTCAAAGACTCCGAATTTACGGACGAAATGGAACCCACCACGTCGCGGCGGGTAACGGTAGCATAACCGACGACCACAACCTCATCGAGGAAATTTGCATCGGGTGTCAACTGTACGTCAATCGTTGTGCGTCCAGCGATAGCCACTGTCTGATCTGCGAGTCCGATGAAAGAGAACACGAGATTCTTGGCATCTGAAGGAACAACAAGTTCATAGTCTCCGTCGAGACCGGTGACGGTGCCTGTGGTGGTGCCCTGTACGAAGACACCTGCACCCATCAGGGGTTCACCGTTCTCGTCGGTCACGATACCACTGATTTTGGTGGTCTGTGCCGACAGAGACAAACTTGTTCCAAGAAAGAGAAGTACAGCAAGGAGTTTTGTTGCTAAACTTTTCATTGGATGTTTTAATAAGTTATTGATATTGTGTTATTAGTTCGTTTAATTCGCCAAAGATAGGAATAAAAATTCGATTTCCGTGCCCGTGCACGGAAATTTTACATCCCGGCATAATTTCCACCCGCATTCTGGGCCTGGAGCAGCTCCCGCACAAGATAATGCAGGTACATTTCGAAGTTAGAGTAACGCGAGTTCTTGTCGAGCCAGATCCTGGCGCCGTCAGTGGCATCGGCCTTGTCGAGACCAAACTGTTCTTCGAACCAGTCGGGCATGCCGTCGCCATCCGTATCCTTCACTTTCTGAAGTTCCGCCTCGGTAGCCTTGTATTCAGGCCAGGTGATGCCGTAGGCAGTCTTCACGGAGTTCATGTCGGTTATGATCTTTCCCGTGCCGTTCAGCACATCCTTCGAAATGCGTTCGTCTACGACATCGCGCCTGAGCGAAGCTCCGGCATAATCGCACACCCTTGAAAGCGCGTCCTGCGCAGAGTGGGTGGTGGTATACACAGTCTTGTCTCCTTTTCCCTTGATAGTGAGGGAGGAACCGAGAATGTGTCCGGAATAACTGAGGGAATAGCTGTCATAAGCCTTCTTCCAGTACACCCCGTCGGGGAATTTCGTGCTTCCTGAAGGATAATCCGCGTTGTAATTACCGGAAAGATACAGCCTCGCCCACTCATAAGGGAAGAATGTCTCGACTTTGTTGATTGTAGTCTTATAACCTCCGTCAGCTTCAATAAAATATGCCCTGGCAGTGGTGGAAGGTCCTGCCTTGTAGTAATTGTTCACAAGATTGTAGCTGCCGCCTTCACCGCCGTAACAACCATTTCCGGATCCGTAGTTATAGTTCACGCAGTTGCGATAGTCCACATTGCCACGGTAAGTATCGGTAGAGACATTGTTCCCCTCGTACAAATACTGATGGTCGAAACGGGGAGTGCGGTTCGAATGATGGGCCAGCAGGTTGTGATGGAAACTTGCATCCTTTCCGCCCCAGATACCACCGTAGCCATGATCGCCCTTGGAATGGAGCTTGCATTTGCTCATGGATTCTCCGATCATGCACCACTGCATCGTGAAGTTGGCATTGGCATAAAAGGAAGCCGTCTCGTCGATGCTCCAGCTCATGGAACAGTGATCAAGAACGATGTCCTTGTGGTAACGGCCCCAGACGGCATCTTCTCCATCGGCCTTGCCGGCAGCGATATCCGCATCCGACCACGGAGCTTCATCGCCTAGCCGGAAACGGATGAATCGGATGATCACGTTGTCGGCATTGATGTTGACCGTGTAGTTCTTGAGGCAGATTCCGTCACCGGGGGCGGTCTGGCCGGCGATGGTCACATTCCCGTTCGATATCTTGAGGTCCGATTTCAATTCTATGATGCCGGCGACATCGAAAACTATGGTCCTTGCACCGCTCTGCGCCACTGCCCAGCGAAGGGATCCCTCGCTTGCATTGTCTTCCAGCGTAGTCACGTGCAGAATCTTGCCTCCGCGTCCTCCGGTGGTGTACATGCCGCCGCCTTCAGCGCCGGGGAACGCACGCGCGACGCCATCTTCCTCAACCGAAGGAATCAGGAACTGTGCATAGACAGCATCGGAAACGGGATCGCCAGGATTGACCGGGTTGTCGGGAGTGTCCGGTCCGTCGGGAGTATTCCCTCCTTCTATCGTGACGGAAACAGAAGATGACCAGCCGGACACATTGTCACCTGCCACGGAGCGGACAGCAAATCCATAGCTGTGCCCCTGTTCGAGCTTGTCTACGATCGCATTGGTGTTTTTCGTCTTGTTCGACTGGACAGAAGTCCCGCCCTCTTCCAACTTCCATTCATAACTCTCGGCTCCTTCGGCGGCATCCCACTCGAAAATTGCGGAGTGCGTAGTCTGGGTCTTGAGCTTTACTCCGGCCGGTGTTTGGGGAGCGTCGCTCCCGGAGGGCTGTTCTTCACCACCGCAGGCGGCAAGGCAGAGAGCGGCGACAGCCGCCAGTATCAGTGCGTAGTGTTTCATATTCTTTCATAAATCAGGGAAGCCCAGATGAAAGGGCCGACTCCCTTGGGGTCGTTTTCGGTTATCTTCTCGTGGATGTAATAGTCATAGTCGCCGCTGCGGTGGTCCTTGCCGCCGAGGCCTGCCACGGCGCAGCACTGCGTGAGGGTGATGGTGCCGTCGGCTTCTTCCCGTATGAAGGTCTTCACCAGATTTCGGTAGAGGCGTTTGGCATATTTTGCATATTGAGGTTCAAACCCCTTTTCCACGGCCTTGAGATAGGCGTATGTGAACATTGCAGAGCAGGTGGACTCTATGTAATTGCCTTCGCGTCCGGGGCAGTCCAGCACCTGGTACCACATGCCTGTCTTTTCATCGGCGTACTTTGGAAGCGTTTCAAGGATGCTATGCAGCATACCAAGCATATCGGGGCGGGCCGGATGATCCTCCGGCATCCAGTCGAGCACATCCACCAGCGCCATCACGTACCAGCCCATCGCCCGGCCCCAACTGTGGGCGGACCGACCGGTGTATGGATCAGCCCAGAACATGCTTCCGGTCTCGTCCCACGCGTGACGGAGCAGCCCCGTCGAGTAGTCGTAGCACTTGCTGTAGGCAACGCGGAACTGGTCGGCGATATCATCGAAGTTTACGTACTTCTCGTGAGTGCTGTTCAGGCGCGTGGCGCTGTACTCCGCATAGAAAGGAGATCCCATGTAGAGACCGTCCAGCCATACCTGATACGGGTATATCTTCTTGTGCCAGAATGCCCCCGCTTCGGTACGCGGCTGGCTGCTCAACTGGAGATAGATGCTGTCCATGCAGGCGCGGTATTTCTGCTTGCCGGTGAGTTCGTAGAGTCTGAAGAGGGTCCGCGCGGGGCAGATGTGGTCCAGACTGTAGTTGGATTTCTTGTAGTTCGCCCCCACGCTGCCATCCTCCAGGATAATCGCATCATACCACGCATCTACGTACTCCAGCACAGATTCCTCAGCGCCTTCAGACTGGGAATGCAGGTATCGGGCCCCTTTTTTCGGGGCACGGACCTGCCTTTTCCCAGTCTGATATCCGGCCTTCGGACGGGCAATGCCCGTACAGTCGGCCCCTTGCGGGTCACTGACGGGCCCTTTGCCCGTCGCGGAGGGATAGGCTGCGTCCAGGAATGAAAGCAGTTCGAGGCCGGTAGTGTAATTCCACTTGAGTTTGCCCCCCATCCCGTCAAGATCCGCAGCCTCAGGGCAGCGCTTCATCTCCGACTCCACCATACGGACGGAATACGGATGCTTAGCCGTGCAGGAAAGCAGGGCGAATAGCGCGAATATGATAGTCAACCGTCTCATTTATTGTCGAAAGGATTCCAAATGATTCCGTCCTGCTCCTGATACATCACCTTCTCAAAGCTGTACTGCGCCGCCTTCTTGTCGCTGAGCTGATAACTCCATTTGACTCTCTCCTTCTTGCCTGCGGCACCCGGGCCGAAGCACTTGTATTCAGCGTAATAGGAGTTCTTCTTGGTGTCCGGCTTGCCGGGTTTTTCCCAGTCATGCCAACCTTCCTTTACGATATGGGATCCGAGTTCGCACTCGATGAAGACGGTTTTGGCATAAGCTCCCCAGGGGCGGCCGAGATAGCATTTGTCTATGCCGGGAGCGGCTGTCAACTTGCAGTTCCTGAACACGTATCCGTATTTCTGCCCTTCAAATGTGGACGCGGCCGTCACGTAGCTGTTTTTCTTGCTGTGGATGGTGCAGTTTTCGAAATAGGCAATGCTGGGGCCGAAAATGAAGTCGGTGGTGCCCTCTATGTAGCAGTTCAGGAAATAATTGCGCTTTATTCCGCCGTCCTTGCCATAACGGCCGTAAGTGTAGACAGTGTCCTGATTTCCGATAAAGCGGCAGCGGTGGAAGAACAGGAAGTCGCCGTCGGTGAAAAGGGCCACCGCCTGGGCTATTTCCTTGCCTTCTCCGGCATTGTTCTCAATGGTCAGATCCTCCATCGTCACATAGCTGGAATGGATGTAAACGCTGGCGCTGCCGGAGGTTCCCACATTGAAATCGCGGCCGGGCCATATCTGTTTGGCATACTTGCCATAGGTGATTATTGTCCTGTCGGCGCCTTCGCCGCTGATGTACAGACGGAACTTGTTGTGAGGGATTGTCACCATCTCATTATAGACACCTGCGCGTATACGTATGCGCGTGATGACGCCGTGACTGTAGTCGGGCGCCGCATTGATGGCTTCCTGCACGGTCATATAGTCGCCGTGACCATCGGCAGAAACCACTATGTCGTAACTGGTCAGATGCTCCGCCAGTTCGGGAATCTGCTCCTTGATCTTTTCGCAGACAATTTCAGTCACCTTCCGGGCTCCGCAGGCTACTGTGTGGGTGTTGTCGTTCTTGCCGGTGCTGATCATGAAATAGGGCTTGGAACCTTCATCACCCAGTTCCTCAAGCCAGTCGAGGGTGGCGGAAGTGATGTCGAGAAGAGTTACGTCCTCTTCTTCTGCCACCTGCTTCATAGCCGCGGGATAATCGGTATGGCAGTTGCGGTCGAGTTTGCCGTCCTTGAACCAGCGGCGGGCCACAGGCGTGAGAAGTACGGGTCTGACGCCCTTTTCCTTGGCTGTGCGGACAAACATCCGCAGATTCATCTGGTAATCCCCAAAAGGAGCGGCATAGCGGGCAGGGTCGTCGGCCTTGGCATCGTTGTGGCCGAACTGGATGAAGAGCCAGTCGCCCGGTTTCAAATTAGCCTCAACCTTTTCCCAAAGGCCGAGGTCGATGAAACTCTTGGTGCTGCGCCCGTTCTGCGCGTAATTGACCACAGTCACTTCGTCGTCCAGGAAATTCTGGAACATCATCCCCCATCCGCGTTCCGGACCTGCCTTTGCAAGGTCCTTCTCCGCCATGGTGGAATCCCCTATCGTGTGGATGGTAAACGATGAAGCAAGCACCCAGGCCGCTGCTAGTATCAGAATCTTTTTCATAATTTGTCGCCGTTGACAAAGACATTGTCGAATGTAATATTCTCCGCGAAGTGCACTTCCGCGCCCTTATCGGCGGTGAAGTTGGAGTTGGCGAAGGAGATGTTGCTGACGGGGAGTTCCGGCAGGCCGTTGATGTAAATTGCCTGCTTCGCCCCGGCACAGATGATGTCGGAGAAGTGGATGTCCCGCATTTCGGGAGTGGTTTCATCGACGGGCAGGATGTCGGATTTGCCGTCGGCATTCATGTCGCTCGCGGCCACTCCGGCATAGTACAGGTTGAAAATCACGCCATAGGAAACGATGTCCTTCATGTAGATACGCTCGCACCAGATGTCCTTCACAAGGCCTCCGCGGCCGCGGGTGCTCTTGAAGCGGAGACCGACGTCGGTACCAATGAAGCGGCAGTCGCTGACCTTGATGTTTTCGACACCGCCGGACATCTCGCTGCCGATCACGAAACCGCCGTGGCCGTGATAAACCGTGCAGTCGGAGATGATGAGATTGCGGCATTTGCGCGCGTGACGGCGTCCGTCGGCATCCTTGCCGGACTTGATGCAGATGGCGTCGTCGCCCACATCAAAAGAAGAGCCGGTGAGGATTACGTTCTCGCAGGCATCGATGTCGATGCCATCGCCGTTTGCGGAATAATGAGGATTACGGACGATTATATCCTTGATAGTAAGGTCTTTGCAATAAAGAGGATGGATATTCCAGCATGGGCTGTTCTGGAAGGTGCAGTCCTGCAGGAGCACACGTTCGCAGTTGCGCAGGCTGACCATCACTGGACGGAGGAAAGTCTTGATTTCGTTCTCGTTCAGGGAAGGATCGGGATAATTCAGGCTGCCGGCAGTCGCACGCGCCTTCGCATAGCCTTCGTCGGGATACCAAACTTTGCCGTCTCCGCTCAGGACGCCGCCGCGGGCAAGCACGGTCTTCCACTGGTCGTCGGAAACCTTGCGCTTCTTGACTTCGCGCCAGAATTCTCCGCTGCCGTCGATGATTCCGCCGCCTGTGATTGCAATGTCCGTCGCGCCTTCGGCGTGGATGGGACTGAGACAACGTCGCACGTCAAGCCCTTCGAAGTTGGTGTCGATGATGGGATACAGATCCTGGTCGGGATCGAACACTATGACTGCGTTCTTGCTGACATACAATTCGATATGGCTCTGCAACCCGATGGGGCCTGTGCGCCAGATGCCGGCAGGAACTTCGAGGCGGCCGCCGCCCAGTTCGGAAAGCTTGGCGATGGCCTCGGCGAATGCCTGGGTGTTGAGCGTTTTGCCGTCGGGCACTCCTCCGAAGTCGGCGATGCTGACGCTATGTGAAGGAATGGACGGTGCCTGAACTTCGGGCATGTCGAAAGGAAACCCTTCATTGTCACAACATGCAGTACAGAGTGCTGCAGAAGCTATTATTGCTGCCAGGTGGTAGAACTTCATTGGTTAAAAGTTATTATATGGGCACGCAAATATAACAACTTTTTTCGATTTCCGTGCACGGGCACGGTATTAACTGACAATTATTCAACCATCACGAAAAAGGCGGCACAAAAAAGGCCGCACCAAGAATGGAGCGGCTGAAGCATAATTGCCAGAGGAAGGTTCAGAACCGGATCGACAGACTGGGGCCGAGAGTTGCAGACCAATCCTGGATATTTCTGGTCGCAGAGATTCCAAATGCAATCTGGGCGCCTTCCAAATTCAGTTCCCAAGGGTAGGTGGAGGACTGGGCAATCAGCAGTCTGGATTTATCCAAGAGCTGTCTGGCACGTTTTGAATCCACCATACTCTTGGCTACCAGATAAGCCCCTCCAACCATAAACACGGGATATCCGACATATAGCAATTCCTCCATATCGACGGCGAGTGCGATGGGGAGCACCACGAGAGTAGGAGCCAAGATGAATGTTCCCAAACCCCACCAGTATTCTTTGCTGCTTTTTCTCTGCAAGGCATTGCCAAAGACCTGCATTTCCCTTTTCAGGTCGAGTATCTGATTGGTAGTCAGGCGCATATCTTCGGGCTCTATGTCGAGGAGCTCCTTGGTGTACGCCCGTCTTTCACCTCCGGACATTCTATTGTAATCGTGATACTGAGCGCGAAGATTCGTAAAGCTGCAGAGCGCGGATGCAAGCGCAAGGATGAATAACTTTTTCATATCGTCAGAATTTAAGGCTGATGCCGGGACCCAGCAGAACGGCATTGTTCGACATATTCTTTATTGTGCATACTCCCAAGGCGAGTTGCTGCCCTGATCCAAGTTCCATTATGAAGGGGAGTGAAGAACTGGAAACATAAAGGGTTTTGGCCTTGTCTAAACAACTCTGAGCAAGAAAATTGGCGTTTTCTCCGGACACTGCCAGGACAATACCTCCAACCGCGGCAGCGCCTCCGGCAACAATTACAGGTGCGGAACCCATTGCCGCACCGGCAATGCACCCGGCAATACCGACAGGTATGAGAGCATAACCGGAATACCGCTTGATATTTGCCTTTTTCTCGAAAAACTTGCCGTAATAGCGCAATTCCTTGCGGACGGCAATCACTTCTTCATCCGTCATCTCAAAGAAGTCATACTTCTGCTGGATCATCCTCTCGGCATTCGCCTTCTTCTCCTTTTTGCTGAGATACTTGTAGGACTCGCCCGCCACCTGGGCGTGCAGATTCAGCGCTCCTGCAAAGAACAGCGCCAGAATAACGTAAATGATTTTTGTTTTCATATAGTTCATTATTTACTTTTCCCTGTTCCCTTGCAGCGCTGGCAGACATTGCTTCCGTGGCAATAATCGCAGGTTCTCACCGCCGCTCCGAGCACCTTGCCGTTGTGACAGAAATTGCAGGTCTTGCTCCCAAGGCACAGAGTACATTTCCCGTCATCTTCCAGAAAGCTCCAACCGGATGAAGACGACGATTTCGAACTTGTCTTGGATGATTTCCTGTTCCTGTCCGACGACCTTGAAGACGAAGAAGACGAGGAAGACGAGCTGCTTCTACTTTCAGAAACTGATTCTGATTCGGCAACCGCCACCGAGGCTGAAGACGTACGCTTACTCTGTTGCTGAACAGCCTGTATCTGATTCAGCGCAGCCGCCGTGGAATTCAGCGCACCGGCGATTGCACTCCACGCTGCTGCACGCTGCTCCGCTTCAAGTCTGCGTTGGGCTTCTTCCGCATCCAACTGACTCTGGACCACGCTCCTTTCACCATCTATCTGAGCCTTGATTTCAAGCGCCCTCTCTTTGGCTATCTTTATCTCGGGGCATAGTTTATATGCAGCCACATACGCCTGGAACGCCTCCCGCCGGCGTCCGTTGTTCTCGTGGTCCATCGCAGCCTTGAACTTTGCTGCAGCTTCGACTTCCTTGTAGCCTTTATACCTTGCGTACTCTATCGTCCTGGTGTATGGCGCCCTGTCGGCACTGAGGAGATTGTCGCAACTGCGGTATATCATATTGCCGTCCGTATTGAAGACTTCCACGACATACCCGGGCAACATTATTTCAGTGCCGTTGACGGTATATCTGTCGGAAAGACACTGAAGAATGTTTCCATTGATGATTTCCACTGCCTGATAGACGGTGTCGACCACAATAACGCCGGATTCGATATCCGCTACCCCGAAATTCTCATGACCGATCACTGTCAACAGGGGGATGGAATCATTATCATGCGCCCTGGATGCGAAACAGCACAGAGAAAGGAGTAAAATGATTAATGCTATCCTGGATTTCATATAAATGCGCTTCTTCGCAAATATATGAAAAATCTTTAAAAGTAATTCTATTTCAAGTATTTATTGGCAAACTCAATATACTTTTCCCAGTCGTACAAGGTGATGTCGTGCTTGCCCGGGCAGACATGATGCCCCAGAGGAGGTTCAGAGCCGTAAAGTGCGTAAACTTTCGAGGCTTCAACCAGACTGAGGTACTCTCCGCGCGGATCTGCCCATAGGTCTTCCGAGCAGCTCTGCACATAGAGAGGGCGCGGGGCGATCAGCGCAAGAAGTTCATGCTGGTCGACAGGCAGTATGTCTTCATTGTCGGCATATTTATAGAAATTCGGGCACCACCAGTGAGGGAAGGAACTTCCGATGCGGCGGAGAGTTTCGCCGTATCGTCTGCGGGAGATGGCTGCACCTCCGCAGCCTGACGCATTCGAAATCACCATTGCGAACCGGGGATCGGTAGCCCCTGCCCATAGAGCGGTCTTGCCAAGGCGGGAATGCCCGAGGACTGCGACCTTGTCCGCCGCTACATCCTCATCGGTTTCAAGATAATCCAATGCCCTTGAAAGGCCCCAGGCCCAGGCGGCGATGTTCCCCCAGGAATAGCCCTTGCGCTCTTCTGGGCCGTAATAGCCGATAACGCCGTTCCTGAATCCATCGTCCACGTCCGGATCCACATCCTCATAGCAGAAAGTAGCAACCCCGTACCCGTGGTCGATGGCATATTCGAAAGGCCATCGGTAGGCCTTGACGCTAAGATCATCCGTAAAATGCGCTCCGAGAAAAACCGGAACAGGGCTCGTGGTGGCCTTGGGGGTATAAAGGTGCAGTGTAAGCCCCTGTGTCTCAGCCGCATCGAACCACACGCGGACAAGCTTGCGCACCGCCTTTCCTCCAAAGACGTCACCGGCTTCCAACACGCTGAAATGCAATTCGTCCGGACGGCCGACAGGCGCTTTGCCATAAATCTCGGATGCGAACATCTCCAGGAGTTCCGGCCTGCGTTTCTTCTCCCAAACCTTGATGCTGCGGACTGGCTTTCCATTATTCAATGTCAGCGCATCCGGCAATTGATACTCGGGGACTTTCGACTCGTCGTATTGATAAGAGTTATGGTCGCCGAGTTCGCGGGTTATCCGGAATTCCGTAATATCCAGGTGACCTCCGTCATTCTTCGGTTTGGAACGGTTGCACCAGAAAGCGAACTTGCTGCCTATCCATCTGCCCGGCTGGCAGACGAAACCGTTTGGCATCTTGACGTATTCCTTGCCGTCCAGGCTGTAACTGAATCTGGCCACCACCTCGTTCTCCGCAATGCGCGGATAAACCTGCATCATCACCCACACCGTGGCACTGCCCGATTCATAGGGCAGAGCCAGCAGCTCTTCCACCTTCTCCGCGCCACCGTTTTCGGCATCTTCGCAGACTATGTACTGAAGCCTGGCGCTGCCCGCATCGTCCGTAAGGCGCAGTCCGGCATAGCTTGAACCAATCGCCACCATCCCGGCATTTTCTCCCAACCCCTGAAGAGGTTTGAAAACCAGTTTTGCGTATACCTTGAAGCGTTCTTCAGGGAACTTCTGAGTGAGCAGGTTACGGCAATTCCACAGGTTCTTTCCCGAGTTGGTTCCCTGCACTACGGAGAAAAGTCTTACTCCCCCCTCCGGAAGTGCATAATGCCAATAGGGCGAAGGCACTGCAGGATACTGCCACTCGAGGTCGAGTCCGTAAGGTTTGTACGCCGATTTGGCACGGCTGTGATCCCATTCATTGTAGGGGATATTCGTCACCCCGTGAGGGGCCGTCCAACTGCGGACCGGTGCTCCGCAGCCGTCTCCGTCCGCATCCTCTCCGATTACCGGCCAGCCATTCTCCTTCCATTCCATAGGCTGCAGGTGCACTATGCGCCCGTAAGCCCCCTTGTCCTGAAAATGAATGAACCAGTCGGAGCCCTGCGGAGTATCCACCCAAGCTCCCTGATGAGGTCCGTTGATGGTGCCTTCCGCCGGAGCCATGACTATCTTCTCCTCATAAGGGCCGAAGGGGTCATCGGAGCGAAGCACTGTCTGCCAGCCCGTCCTGACTCCGCCTGCAGGGCAGAAGATATAATACTTTCCATCACGCTTGTACATCTTGGTTCCCTCTATGGTCGGCTGGGTTTCATGCCCGTCGAATACCATACGGGACGGGCCGAGAAGTTTCGTGCCGTCCGGCGACATGGGCGCAACGAACACGACGCTCTTGAGCCCGGCGCGGGAGCCTGCGGCTGCATGGCTCAGGTAGGCCTTGCCGTCATCGTCCCACAAAGGGCAGGGATCGATGAATCCGCGGCCCTTGTAAACCCAGACAGGGTCCTCCCACGGGCCGCACGGATCCTGAGTCTTCACCATGAATATGCCGCGGTCCGGATCTCCGCAGAAGATGTAGAACCATCCATCGTGATATCGTATGGCCGGAGCCCAGACACCGCACCCGTGCTGAACAGGAGTAGGACTCGAGGGTTTGAAATAATATACACTATAGTCGGCAAGCGCCGCACCGACAAGTTCCCAGTTCACCAGATCCTTGGAATGAAGGATAGGCAGCCCCGGGAAGTGGTTGAACGACGATGCCGTCATATAGTAGTCGTCCCCGACGCGGCAGACGTCAGGATCGGAATAATCCATATGAAGAATTGGATTGTTATAGCGCACCTGCGCTGCCGCCACGAACTGCAACAGCAACGCGGCAAGAACGACCAACTTTTTCATAATCAGAGATTTGCAGAGAGTTCAAACCACTCTGCAGAGCCCTTGATATCACCCTTGCTCCAGCAGGATCCGTACCAGTATTCAAGCGGCTGGCCGGACGCTACGGTCTTGAGGCATACACCGTGACGGCCGCCGTCCACAATGGTCACGCAGTCGGCTTCCGGCATGATGACCGCTACACCGAGCATCCCGTCCTCGGGCTCGACGCTCTGGTCCGAAGCTTTCTCCCAGATGGCGTAATAATCATCTCCGAACGCCTCCGCCTCGATGGTTCCGAGGTCCGGATGACGGAAGATTCCGGCTGCAATCGTCAGCGAGTCTTTGTTGAAAGTATAGACATCCTCAACCTTGCAGAAATAATTGTCGGCGAAGACTGTGACTGTCTTGTCCAGCTTGACGGTGGTTTCCCCTGCCTGCCACTCGGGATAATGCAGGACGAAACTTATCTCTTCCGCGCTTTCACTGAGTATCTCGCTGCTGCGGTAATTGGTTGCAGGATAGCACAGCGTCTCGTTGATGTATGGCACGGATCCGCCGCCGCCAAGACTCACCGCCACTTTGTAGCAGTCCTTGCCACCGTGATCCTGATGATAATAATTCCCGTTGCCGGGTTTCACCGCTTCGGCATACCACTCATTGGCGACCAGCGCACCGGGAAGTTTCACCCAGATGTCGATACCCGGCGAAGTGGGGTTTCCCTCCAGAGCCTTCCCGTAGAAACGGCCGGCAATCAGATTGTTCTCGAAAACGAAATCGTCGGCCCTTTCCGGCACCTCGCGTGCCATCACCTTCTGCTCCTTAGGCTGCGAGCCACAGGATGCAAGAAGCAGAATTGATGCAAATATTGACAAAACTCTTTTCATAATAAATTTTGTTGAGCGGCAATGCCGACTGCCCGACGCCCTCGGCGGGCAGCGGCCCTTTGCCGCGACACCACGTTTATAAAACTATTTCAACTGATCCGTTGCGACCCAGTCCATGTCGTTGTAGTCGTCATTCTCGCCGCACATCCCCCAGATGAAAGTATAGTTGCGGGTAGCGCAAGCGGAATGTATGCTCCACTGGGGAGATATGACCGACTCTTCATTGTGCATCCATATATGGCGCGTTTCCTGAGGTTCGCCCATAAAATGGCAGACGGCTGCACCTTCGGGCACCTCGAAATAGAAATAGACCTCCATGCGGCGGTCGTGGGTGTGCGCCGGCATGGTGTTCCAGGTGCTGCCCGGAGCGAGTTCGGTCATACCCATCTGCAGCTGGCAGCAGGGCACCACCTCCTTGACCAGCAGGCGGTTGATCGTACGTTCGTTGCTCTCTTCGAGGCTTCCCAGATGCATCACCACGGCATCTTTCTTGGTCACCTTCTTCACTCCAGTCTCCTTGTGTGCGGTGGCGGAGCAGAAGTAGAAGTGGGCGGGTTTCTCGGCAGAATCGCTCTTGAAAGTGACGTGACGGTTTCCGCGGCCCACATACAGGGCTTCCTTGTATTCGAGATGATACTCTTCCTCTCCTACCACCACTGTGCCTGCACCGCCGACATTGATGATGCCGAGCTCACGGCGCTGGGTGAAATAGTCGGCACGGAGGATCTCCGGCGCGCTCAGAAGCAGGTCTTCCTTCACCGGCACCGCTCCTCCGGAAATGATGCGGTCGAACATGGAGTAGACCATGTTGATCTCATCGGCTACCATGATGTTCTGCACGAGGTACTCCTTGCGGATGCGCTCGGTATCGTAATGTTTCGCATCGACGTTGCTCGATGCCTGTCGTACTTGGCAATTGATCTTCATATCTTATTTCGGTTGTTTTCCAATATAGGCGAGAATCCCGCCGTCTACATACAATATGTGGCCGTTCACGGCATCGGAAGCCTTCGAAGCCAGGAACACTGCAGGCCCTGCAAGTTCGTCCGGGTTCAGCCAGCGGCCGGCAGGAGTCTTGCTCACGATGAATGCGTCGAAGGGATGACGGCTGCCGTCAGGCTGACGTTCGCGCAGGGGCGCGGTCTGGCTGGTGGCTATATAGCCGGGGCCTAAGCCGTTGCACTGGATGTTGTATTCGCCGTATTCCGAGCAGATGTTGCGGGTGAGCATCTTGAGCCCGCCCTTGGCAGCGGCGTATGCGGACACAGTCTCGCGGCCGAGTTCGCTCATCATCGAGCAGATATTGATAATCTTGCCTTCGCGGCGCTCCATCATTTCCGGAAGGACGGCAGCCGAGCAGATGTATGGAGCCACCAGGTCGGTGTCAATAACCTGCTGGAAATCGCCTCGGGACATTTCGTGCATGGGGATGCGCTTGATGATGCCGGCGTTGTTTACGAGGATATGGATGGGACCCACTTCCTCGTGGATTTTCTCCACAAGGGCCTTTACCGCTTTTTCATCGGTGACGTCGCACACATATCCGTGGACATTCTTGATTCCGGCTTTGGCGTAGGCCTCGAGCCCCCTCTGAAGGGAGGCTTCGCTGCTGCTGTTGAATATAATGTTGCTTGCACCGGCCTTGGCGTATGCCTCCGCGATGCTGAATCCGATTCCGTGTGAAGCACCGGTGATCCATGCGTTTTTGCCTTCGAGAGAGAAGATATTGGTCATATATTTGAATATAAATTAGTTATCTGGTTTTCGTGCACGGGCACAAGCCCGAATCATGCAAAATTAACATTTTTTTTCTAACTTCGCCTTGTATGAACAGATTTGGATTGATAGGTCATCCTATAGAGCACTCGGCGAGCCCGGAGATTTTTGCCCGCGCATATGACGGCCGCTGGCCGTACGACTTGATAGAAGGTTCGGATTTCGAAGTCTCCTGGCAGCGCTTTCTTTCCGACTACAAAGCGATAAACATCACCGCCCCCTTCAAGGAGAATGCCTTCCGCAAAGTAGATTCCGAAGGCGTTTTGGACGAGTCCGTACGGGCTATCGGAGCTATAAACATCGCTGTCAAGGAAGATGACGGGAAGGTGCACGGCTACAACTCCGACTATCTGGGCGTCCTCGAGTTGCTGCGCGAGCGCGGATTCGGGCCCGGATCCACTGTGGTTATCGCCGGATTCGGAGGCGCAGGGAAGGCGGCCGCCGCAGCCGCAGCAAAACTCGGATGCGACGTGGTCGTCTGCAACCGCACCCGCCACACCACGGACATGCGGCCTCTTTCCGAGCTCCCCGTTCTCGCCACGGTGGCGGATCTTCTCATCTACACCCTGGCCTTCCCCATACCGGAACTGGAAGCATTGGAAGTGCCGGCCGTCCTTGAGGCCAACTACCGCACTCCCTGCCTGGAGGGCCGCCCCGGCTATATCTCCGGCCGGCTCTGGCACCGGGCCCAGGCGCTGACCGG
>CAMNAD010000002.1 GCA_946530505.1 uncultured Bacteroidales bacterium | reverse complement strand
GCCTCGGTCAGCTGGCCGCCCTCATCGTATCCCACATATCCCGGAGGCGCACCGATCAGTCGGCTGACGGTGTGCGACTCCTGGTACTCGCTCATATCGATACGGGTCATCATCGTTTCGTCGTTGAAGAGGAACTCCGCAAGGGCCTTCGCCAGCTCGGTCTTTCCCACGCCGGTGGTGCCGAGGAAGAGGAAGGATCCGATGGGCCTGTGCTCGTTGCTGAGCCCGGCACGCGAGCGTCGCACTGCATCCGAAACGGCGGCGATGGCCTTGTCCTGGCCCACCACCCTCTTGTGCAGTTCGCTCTCCATCCGCAGGAGTTTCTCCTTTTCGCTTTCCAGCATGCGGTTCACCGGGATGCCTGTCCAGCGGGCTACCACCTCCGCGATGTCCTCGGGGCCCACCGCCTCGTTGATGATGGGATTCTTGATGGCGGCCTGCTTCGCACTAAGTTCTTCGATTCGGGCGCGCGCCTGGGCTATCTTGCCATAGCGCAACTCCGCAACCTTGCCGTAGTTGCCCTGGCGCTCTGCGATGCGGGCCTCGTTCTCGTCGTCCTCAATCTCCTGGCGGGCCTTCTGCAGGTCGGCCACTATCTCCTTCTCGGAACTCCAGCGCTTCATCAGCTCTTCGCGTTTGGCCTTCAGTTCCGTCAGTTCGGAGTCTATCTTCTCGGCTTTCAGCGAGGTGCTTTCGCGCTTCACGGCTTCCTTCTCGATTTCGAGCTGGCGTATCTTCGAGTTGAGGTCGTCGATGGGCTCCGGCACGGAGTTCATTTCCAGACGGAGTTTGCTCGCCGCCTCGTCTATCAGGTCGATGGCCTTGTCCGGCAGGAAACGGTTGTTGATGTAGCGGTGGCTGAGGTTCACGGCCGCTATCAGGGCGTCGTCCTCGATGCGCACCTTGTGGTGGTTCTCGTATTTCTCTTTCAGGCCTCGCAGGATGCTGATGCTCTCGGCGGGGCTCGGCTCATCTACCATCACCTTCTGGAAACGGCGCTCGAGGGCCTTGTCCTGCTCGAAGTATTTCTGGTATTCGTCGAGGGTGGTGGAACCGATTGTGCGGAGTTCGCCGCGCGCCAGTGCCGGCTTGAGGATGTTGGACGCGTCCATTGCGCCGGAAGAGCGCCCGGCACCCACGAGGGTGTGGATTTCATCGATGAAGAGGATGATCTCTCCGTCGCTCTCCACCACTTCCTTCACGACGCCCTTCAGCCTTTCCTCGAACTCGCCCTGATACTTCGCGCCTGCGATCAGCGCGCCCATGTCGAGCGAGAAAACCTTCTTGGATTTAAGGTTCTCCGGCACCTGGCCGTTGACTATCTTGGTGGCTATGCCTTCGGAGATGGCGGTCTTGCCCACGCCCGGCTCGCCAACCAGGATAGGATTGTTCTTGGTGCGCCTGCTAAGTATCTGCAGCACACGCCGGATTTCGTCATCGCGCCCGATCACCGGGTCCAACTTGCCCTTCGCCGCACGCTCGTTCAGGTCGATGGCGTATTTACTTAAGAATTCGTATTTGTTTTCCATAATCTGTCCTCCTTTCGCCGGTCCTTCCCGGCAACAGGTGCTTGGTCAAAATACGGACCTGTGACAAAATGTCAGCAAATCTTCGTATATTTGCGATGTATATGGATACACAGGAACTACAACGACTTAAGAACAAGTTCGACATCATAGGAAACGACGCTGCGCTGAACCACGCGCTGGAGACGGCCGTGGCGGTGGCTCCCACCGACCTTACCGTGCTGGTGAGCGGCGAGAGTGGCGTCGGCAAGGAGAACATCCCCCAGATAATTCATCAGTTCAGCCGTCGCAAGAACGGCCGATATCTCGCGGTCAACTGCGGCGCCATCCCCGAAGGCACCATCAACGCCGAACTTTTCGGCCACGAGAAGGGGGCCTTCACCGGGGCCATAGGAGAGCGCAAGGGCTACTTCGAGGAGGCAAACGGCGGCACCCTCTTCCTCGACGAGATAGGCGAACTCCCCAAGGAGACTCAGGCGATGCTGCTGCGCGTGCTGCAGAGCGGCGAGTTCATCAAGGTGGGCTCCTCGAAGGTGGAGAAGACGGACGTGCGCATAGTCGCGGCCACCAACGTG
The DNA here is from genome assembly GCA_946530505.1 of uncultured Bacteroidales bacterium. GTDB lineage: Bacteria > Bacteroidota > Bacteroidia > Bacteroidales > UBA932 > Cryptobacteroides. Next base: position 22,360 of record CAMNAD010000002.1, on the reverse strand, counting down.
AACCTCTACACCGCCGTGCAGCAGGGCCGCTTCCGCGAGGACCTCTACTACCGCCTGAACGCCGCCCGCATCACCATGCCGTCGCTGCGTGAGCGTAAGGACGACATCTACCTGCTCTTCCGCAAGTTCACCTCCGACTTCGCACAGCGCTTTGGCCTGCGCAAGGTCAGCCTCTCCATCGACGCCATCTCCCTGCTCAAGAGCTACCGCTGGCCCGGCAACATCCGCCAGCTCAAGAACGTGGCGGAGACGGTTACCGCGCTGGAGTCGCGTCCGGCCACCCTGGAGTCGGAGCGCATCGAACTCGGCGCGCGCGAACTCGCACCCTATATCCCCGACGAGAAGGATACCCTGCTCCCGCAGATCGCATCTCCCGCAGTCACGGGCGGAAGCATGGCGGAGGAAGACAAGCGCGTGCTGGTGAAGGCCCTGCTGGACCTCAAGGGCGAGGTGGATGCGCTGACCGAGAGGGTGAAGGCTCTCGAAGGCGGCACCGTCAGGCAGATTCCGGAACAGGCCGGCAGCGACAGGCTGGTCGGCGGGGACCGGCTGGGCGCCGATACCGCCGACGATGCCGAGTGGCAGGAACAGAGCGAAGAACTCAGCATACGCAAGAATACCGGCGAACTCATAGAGAAGGCCCTCGAGAAGCACGGCGGCAACGTCAAGGCAGCCGCGGCCGAGCTGGGCATCTCCGAGCGCACCGTCTACCGCAAACTCGCAAAGAACAAGAAATGAAAAAGGCCCTCTACATAATAGCAGCCGTCCTTTGTCTGGCAGGATGCCGGGTGAGCTATTCCTTCTCCGGCACCTCCATCGATCCGGACGTGCATACCATCTGTCTCCCCACCTTCGAATACAAGGCCATGCGGGTGAACCCTTCGCTGGCGAACGACATTTCCGAGGAACTTCGCACCCGCTTCCGCAGGATGACCAACCTCGAGCAGGTGGAGATGGACGGGGACCTCGAAATCATAGGGGAGATTGTAGGGTACGATGTGCAGGCGTCAGCCGTTACTGCGGATGAGGTTGCCGCGCAGAACCGCCTTACCGTTGCGGTAAAGATAGATTTCAACAACGTGAAGCATCCGGAGGAGAGCTTCTCCGGCAAGAGTTTCTCGGCCTATGCCGACTATGATTCCAGCAATTCGCTCGACGCCGTGGAGAGTACCCTCTGCGCCGAGATCATTGACAAGATAATAGAAGACATCTTCAACGCAACCGTCGCACAATGGTAGAAAACGATTACATCGATCTCAAAAAACTGAATCTGGACGAACTGAACGGCGTGGTGAACCTCTATCCCTGGTTCGGCGGCGCCCGCAAGGAACTCTGCCGCAGGATGTCCGAACTGGGCGAAGGCGCCTGGAGCGACGAACGCTATGCCGACGCTGCCCTTTACATAGGCTCGCGCCGCATCATCGCCGGTCTGGCCCATAAAGGCCACAAGGCCGACTACTCCGACATCCAGGTAAAGGAACTCTTGCGCGCGTATATAGATGAAGGTGTGGGAGAGATAAAGGACGAAGGCGCTCCCCGCAGGGTGATCGTAGTAGGCGGCGACTACTTTTCCGCCCAGCAGTATGCAGCCGTGAAACAGGAAGGCGACAACTCTTTCGGCTCCATGGCACAGGAAAAGCCGGAGTCCGCCGATGCCGTCATGCCGAACGACGCTGCTACAAACGATTCCATCAATGCATTTTTCACCGAGACACTGGCCCAAATCTATGCAGACCAGGGCTATCCGGAGCAGGCGGCTCAAATTTATTCGCGCTTAAGTTTGCGATTCCCGGAAAAAAGTGCTTACTTTGCATCCCTTATCGAAAAATTAAAGAAATAGTATATGAACGCAGTATTTACAATCCTGACAGTGCTCATCGTCCTGGCGAGCCTCCTGCTTATCGGTGTAGTCCTTCTCCAGAACGGAAAGGGCGAAGGCCTTGCCAGCAATTTCGTGGCCGGCAACCAGACCTTCGGCGTACGCCAGACAGCCGACATTCTCGAGAAGATCACCTGGGGTCTGGTAGTATTCATCCTCGTTGTATCCATCATCGCTTCGTTCTCCGCACGCAGCAAGACCAGCGGAACGGACATTACCAACGAACTTGAGAATACCGAGGCTGCCGCACAGCCTGAATTCCCCACTGCTCCCATCGAGCAGGCTGCTCCCACTTCCGAGGCAGAGTAAATTATGAAGATTACCAAGATTTTCGCAGTTGCCGCCACAGCGCTTGTCCTGGTCGCCTGCAACAAGAATTCTGCACAACAGATGGCTGACTCCGCCAGCAATGTTGGCGTAAGTTGCGTCCCCGAGGTTCTCACCGTCATCAACAACGAGATCCCGGTCAGCATCACTGTCGATTATCCTGCAGCATATTTCTCTTCCGAAAGCAAACTTGCCGTCACTCCCGTCATTGTTTATGAAGGCGGCGAGGCCGCCGGCCCCGTGTTCCGCTATCAGGGTTCCAACGTGCGCGAGAACAACAAGGTGATTTCGAGCGAAGGCGGTTCCGTGGTGGAGACTTTCACCATCCCCTATGTGGAAGGTATGAAGAAGTGCTACCTCGAACTCCGCAGCGTAGCAACGTACAAGGACAAGAATATAGCCCTCCCCAGCCGCAAGGTCGCCGACGGTGTGATTCTTACCGGCAACAATTTCTCCAACCACGGCTACTATGAGTATAAGGAAGACGGCTACCAGCACTCCTATACCAAGACAAGCGAGGGCCAGATCCACTACGATGTCAACTCTTCCGCAGTAAAGAACAGCGAAATTTCCAGCTCGGCCTTTACGGAATACAAGGAGCAGCTTGCCGAACTCGCCGAGAACGACCGCGCGAAGATAAAGGACGTGAAGATAATCTCCTATGCATCTCCCGAAGGCGGCGAGGAGCGCAACGCGAAGCTCTCCAAGGAGCGTTCGGACGCTGCGAAGAAGGCCTGGGGCTCCGTCTCCAAGAACCTTGACGCCGGCACTCCCGACGTCCAGAGCGTAGGTCAGGATTGGGAAGGCTTCCAGGAAGCTGTGGCCAAATCGAATATCGAAGACAAGGACCTGATCCTCCGCGTGCTCTCCATGTACAACGATCCCGAGGTGCGCGAGAGCGAGATCCGCAATATGAGCCAGATCTTCACCGAGCTCAAGAAGGAGGTTCTTCCCGAACTCCGTCGTTCGCGCTTCGTTACGGAGGTGGAATATGAGAACTACACCGATGCAGAGCTCCAGCGCCTTGCCGACAGAAAGCTTCTTTATCTGGTAGACGAGCCTGCAGTGCTGCGCATCGCCGCCACTTCCGAGGATCCTGAGCGCAAGGAACTTTTCTATAGGGCAGCTGCAGAGCGCTACAACTCCCAGGTAGGCCGCTACGACCTTGCCATCCTCAAGCTCGATCAGGGAGCTCATGCCGTTACAGAGATGTATCTCCAGCAGATGAAGGACCAGAACGATCCCGACGTGCTCAACGCCCTCGGTGTCGTCGAGATCCGCCGCGGCAATTTCGACAAGGCCGCCGAATTTTTGGAGAAGTCCGGCAGTGTTTCCGCTAACAGGAACCTCGGTCTCGTAGCCCTTGCGAAAGGTGATTATCATACAGCCGCCGACAAGCTCAAGGGTGCGGGAGATGTCAACGAGGCCATCGCCAACATTATGTGCGGCGAGCTGGACGCTGCTGAATCTGCCCTTAAGAATGTGGACAGTGCCGAGGCCGATTATTACCGTGCCGTAGTTGCAGCACGCAGAGGCAAGTTGAAGGAAGCGAAGAAATTGCTCGATTCCGCTTGCGAAAAAGAGCCTGCGCTCCGCGAAAAAGCCCTCAAGGATATCGAATTCGTTGCATTATAAAAAATTTTCCGTATATTTGCACCCCCTTTTTTATGGGGGTGTTTTTTTTTAATTATTAATTTATGCCGACAATTCAACAATTGGTTCGCAAAGGACGTGAGACTCTCGAAGTGAAGAGCAAGTCTCGCGCATTGGATGCGTGCCCTCAGAAGCGCGGCGTATGCGTCAGGGTTTATACTACTACCCCTAAGAAACCTAACTCAGCAATGCGTAAGGTTGCCCGTGTACGTCTCTCCAACGCTAAAGAGGTGAACGCCTACATCCCGGGCGAGGGCCACAACCTCCAGGAACACAGCATCGTGCTGGTCCGCGGCGGTCGTGTGAAGGACCTCCCTGGTGTACGTTATCACATCCTTCGCGGCGCTTTGGACACGGCTGGCGTAGAAGGCAGGACCCAGTCCCGCTCGCTCTACGGCGCCAAGAGGCCGAAGAAGTAGCCGTCGGGTGTTTAATCATTAATTTTTTCAGTTATGAGAAAAGCAAAGCCTAAGAAGAGGATTCTACTTCCTGATCCCAAGTTCCACGACATCGAGGTCACTCGTTTCGTGAACAATCTGATGTTGCAGGGGAAGAAGAGTATCGCGTATTCTATTTTTTACGATGCCATTGACATGGTAGGCGAGAAGATGAAGGATTCTGACAAGGCTCCTCTCGATATTTGGAGGCAGGCTCTCGAGAACGTGACACCTCAGATCGAGGTCAAGTCACGCCGTATCGGTGGTGCCAACTTCCAGGTGCCGACAGAGTTGCGTCCGGAGCGTAAAGTATCTCTCGCAATGAAGAATATGATACAATTCGCCCGCAAGCGTTCCGGCCACTCGATGGCAGAAAAGCTCGCTGCAGAAATCGTAGCGGGTTACAACAATGAAGGCGGTGCATTCAAGCGCAAAGAGGATATGCACCGTATGGCAGAAGCCAACAAGGCATTCGCACACTTCCGTTTCTAGTTTTTGGTTAGTTAGTTAGATGGCTGGAAGGGATTTACATTTTACCCGTAACATCGGCATCATGGCGCACATCGATGCCGGCAAGACCACGACCTCGGAGCGTATCCTGTTCTATACAGGAAAGACTCACAAGATCGGGGAAGTGCACGATGGCGCCGCCACAATGGACTGGATGGTCCAGGAGCAGGAGAGGGGAATTACCATCACCTCTGCTGCTACTACCGCCTTTTGGCACTACGCCGGAAAGGTCTTTCAGATCAACCTGATCGACACTCCCGGTCACGTGGACTTCACCGTCGAGGTGGAGCGTTCGCTTCGCGTGCTCGACGGCACGATTGCCACGTTCGATGCCGTAGGCAAGGTGCAGCCTCAGAGTGAGACTGTCTGGCGCCAGGCCGACAAATACGGAGTACCCAAGATTGCATACGTGAACAAGATGGACCGCGTAGGTGCGGACTTCCTCGGCTGTGTTGAGGATATCAAGAACAAGCTGGGGGCTACGGCCGTACCGATAAGTCTCCCTATCGGCGGAGAAGAAACATTCGCCGGTATTGTTGACTTGATCTCACGCAAAGCGTACATCTACAATACCGGCGAAGACCTGGTAAATTATGATGTACGCGAGGTGCCTGCAGAGATGCAGGAAGAGGTCGAAGCCTGGAGAGACCGTCTCGTAGAGGCTGCGGTCGACTGTGACGACTCCCTGATGGAGAAATACTTCGAGGACCCTGCTTCCCTTACCGAGGAAGAAATCATCGCCGCTCTCCGCAAGGGTACGATCGAGATGAAGATCGTGCCTGCGACCTGCGGATCTTCCTACAAGAACAAGGGTATCCAGTTCCTCCTCGACGCAGTAGTCCGCTACCTTCCTTCTCCCTGGGACATCGGCAACACCAAGGCGACGAACACTCACACCGGGCAGGAGATGGAACTTCAGCCCACTGCCCAGGGTCCGTTCTGCGCGCTCGTGTTCAAGATTGCAACCGATCCCTATGTAGGCCGTCTGGCATACCTCAGGGCATACTCAGGTCACCTCGACGCCGGTTCGTACGTGGTCAACTCCCGTACGGGCAAGAAGGAGCGCGTGGCCAGGCTCTATCAGATGCACTCCAACCACCAGAATCCCATCGATTTCGTGGAGGCCGGAGACATCTGCGCGGCAGTCGGATTCAAGGACCTCCGCACGGGGGACACCATCTGCGACGAGAGCCACAAGCTCGCCCTGGAGACCATGGAGTTCCCCGATCCCGTTATCGGTATCGCCATCGAGCCCAAGACCCAGCAGGATCTTGACAAACTCGGAGTCGCCCTCGGAAAGCTGGCGGAGGAGGATCCTACCTTTACCGTCAAGTCCGATGCGGAGACCGGCCAGACCATCATCAGCGGAATGGGAGAACTGCACCTCGACATCATCGTCGACCGTCTGCGCCGCGAGTTCGGTGTGGACATCAACCAGGGTGCACCTATGGTCAACTACAAGGAAGCGATCACCACTACCACCCAGCTTCGCGAAGTATTCAAGAAGCAGACGGGCGGCCGTGGCAAGTTTGCCGATATCATTGTTGAAATTGGTCCTGCGGATCCCGGCGTCACCGGACTTCAGTTCGAAAGCGCCGTCAAGGGTGGAAACGTTCCCAAGGAATTCATTCCTTCCGTGCAGAAGGGTTTCGAGTCTGCAATGGCGAACGGCGTTCTCGCCGGCTACGAAGTGCAGAGCCTCAAGGTCACCCTGCTCGACGGTTCCTATCACCCTGTGGATTCCGACCAGTTATCATTCGAACTTGCAGGTCGTATGGCATTCAGGCACGCGTGCCCGAAGTGCAATCCTGTTCTCCTGGAGCCCATCATGAGCCTCGAGGTGGTAACACCCGAAGATTACATGGGCGATATCGTCGGCGACCTCAACCGCCGCCGCGGCCAGATCGTGAACATGGACAGCACAGCCAACGGTGCAAGGATTATCAAGGCATACGTTCCGCTCGCAGAGCAGTTCGGATACGTTACGGTTCTCCGTACCCTGTCTTCCGGACGTGCTACTTCGACTATGACTTTCGACCACTACGATCCCGTTCCTGCGGCGATGGCGAAAGATATTATCGAAAAAAGTGGATATCGTCTGCCTTCAGATGACGAATAATTATTAAATTTGCAATATGAGCCAAAAAATCAGAATTAAACTCAAGTCTTTCGATCACATGCTCGTGGACAAATCCGCAGCCAAGATCGTTGAGACCGTGAAGAGCACCGGTGCGCGGGTGATTGGTCCTATTCCGCTTCCCACGAACAAGAAGATCTTCACTGTGAACCGCTCGACCTTCGTCAACAAGAAGGCCCGCGAGCAGTTCGAGCTCGATTCATACCGCAGGCTGCTCGACATCGAGGACTCCAACGGCAAGACTGTTGACGCTCTCATGAAGCTCGAGCTCCCCTCCGGTGTAGAGGTTGAGATCAAGGTCTGACGCGCCTCAAGGTCGTCAAGCCCGGCCTGATCGGGCAAACGGTCCCTTAGCTCAGTTGGTTAGAGCATCTGACTCATAATCAGGGGGTCGTAGGATCATGCCCTACAGGGACCACAAAAAGGCAGCCATTCGGCTGCCTTTTTGCGTTTCCCCTTCAAGCTCCCTGCGTCGCTTCGCTCCAGGTCCCGGTCTGCGAAGGGGAACCTGCTGCATTTTTGGCCGTTTTTGCTCCAGGTCGCGGTCCAGGTTTCAACAGTCTGATGGTTTTCTTCCCAATCCGTATGCAAAACCGCCATTCCTGCATACAAACGGTCGTTTTTCAAGCAGTTTGTATGCAGAAAGCCCCATTTTGCATACGGATCGGGGAAAGCAGGGCAGTAGAACTGAGGTGCGGGTAGGAAAATGTTGGTTTCTCCGTCCGGGTAAAGCGTTGCGCACAAACTGCATTTATTTGCAAAAGTGTTGTTTGTGCGCAACACTTTTGCTATATTTGCCGATGTAAAAAAGAAGGTATCATGGACGCATTGTTTAGAAAACACGACCGGCTATTAGCTGGCACCTCATTGGAAATAATACGCGAGAAGATGTGGCAGATTCATTGGAATGCGCAGATAGTCAGCATAGTGGGTGCAAAAGGGGTCGGAAAGTCTACGCTAATTAAACAGCATTTGAAGCGAACTTACCCTCTTGGAGACCGAAAGGTCTTATACTGCTCGGCAGATACTGTGGATTTCTCCACTCGCACGCTTGTCGACTTGGCCGAGGAGTTTGTTATTCACGGTGGTGAACTGCTTGCAATTGACGAGATACATAAATATAGGCCCGGGACAGCAGATTGGAGCCGTGAAGTGAAAGAAATCTATGAACTGTTTCCTTCGTTGAAGTTGATTCTGAGCGGATCTTCCCTTCTCGGGTTCAAAGAGGGTGATGCGGATTTGTCACGCCGTGCTATCAAATACACTATGCCTGGTCTTTCCTTCCGGGAAGCGCTCCGGTTTTACCATGGACTTGAGTTCCCCGTCTGGACATTGGAAGACATCCTCGCCCACCCTTATGACCTTTGGGAAACGGTTACATCTAAATGCAAACCCATTGTACTTTTCAAGGAGTATCTGGAGAAAGGCTACTATCCTTTCCTGTTGGAAGGAGAGGGGGAATATTACATCCGCATTGAACAGATGATAAACTACATCATTGAGACTGAGTTGCCTCAAATATGTAAGGTAGATGTCTCCAATATCCGGAAAATCCAGGCTCTTATTAAACTTATCTGCGACGAGGTTCCTTTTGAGCTGAATGCCAATAAGATTGCCGCTGCCTTCGAAATCGGCCGCGATACAGTTGTAGAATACATCAAATATCTTGGAGATGCAAAAGTCTTGAATCTGGTATACTCCGACAAGAAAAAAATCGGAAAACTTGCCAAACCGGACAAAGTCTTTATGGAAAATCCGAACCTCTTGCATGCACTTACTCCCGGAAAGGTCGATATCGGTACTGCCCGGGAATGTTTTGCGGTTGGGTGCCTGTCGGAAGGCCACAATGTGGAATATGGGAAGGTTAACGGCGATTTCAAGGTGGATTCCAAATATACCTTTGAGATAGGAGGCCGAGGGAAGGATTTCTCGCAGATTGCCGGAATCCCGGATTCATACATCTTCGCGGATGACTGGGACATGCCTGACGGGGCAAAACTCCCGCTCTGGATGCTTGGATTCCTTTATTAAGATACAAAAGGCTCCCCGGGGTGGGGAGCCTGGACTGTAAAACGTCGGTACTATACACCGTCAAAAATTCAGGGAGTAGATTTTACCCGCCGCATTGTCAACCGTTGTTGTAAGCGTCTTGGTTGCAATTACGGTTCCGCCTGCATTCGACCTATAAGATTCAGGCGTCTCGTATCCTGTCAAAGTAAGCGTAGTGCCGTTGGTATAATCTACCGGTCCGTTAGGGAAATATGGATAATAGACTGTTATTTTTCTGCCGTCGAGATCGTCGTTTACAGAATATGCATTCCATAAAAAACCTAGCCCAAATATAGGGCCGTAGGTGACAGCACTTGCAGTTTTTCCTGTTATAGCTACGTGTCCATTTGTGTACAAGAATCCCATTGTAGAAGTCAATGCTCCAAAGCTCTTATCGTTGTTTTCCACTCTTACCGCATACAACGTTATCCCTGCCCAGCTTTCAGGCAGAGTTGCCGTAATTTTTAAAATAGAACACTGGTTGGTTAATGAAACGGACGGCAGTGCGCACGAGAAAGGGCTGCCGGCGGGGGTGCAGGCAGCCCTTAAAGTGAAATGCAGCAGGCTGTTACCCCTGCAACGCGGAATTAATAATCTATTACCGTACCTGCGTGACCCGCTTTGAGTGTTTCCTGGGAGAGGGTGTAGACATTGCCCATGACAAAGTTGTACGATGCGAGGTTGTAGATATGGTTGGCTCCTCCGTTGCAGACAACGTCGATGTTCAGCTGGCAGGGTCCCCAGGAGCTGTGGTGGTACCATACGGCGTAAACATCCTTGTCCAGCACGCCATTGGTCATGCTGGCAGGAAGAGTATAGACATACTCGCCGGCGTTGTTAGTAGCAGCTGCAACCTGATTCGCCCTCGCGACAAAATGGCATCCGATTTTGCCTTCTTCAATAGCACCGATTCCTATGCTGATGTCCTCGGCCCCGGTGGCGCCGTTTACCAGCAGCGTTCCGGCGGGGATGCGAAGGATCACGACATCGTTATTGAAAGAACTGACGACATCAATGGTCCCGTCTTCTTTAATATTAGTTATGGCATTGAATGCACAGTAATCCGGAAGCTTTTCCAGCGTGCCATCAAAATTCTTGAAGTGGGTATAATAATTACCGGTATCATATTCGGACGAATAGGGATAAACAATGTTTAGACTGGTCTTCCCTGATGATACGGCCGTTGCAATGTTGCTCTCGTCACAGGTAAACTCAGCGCTGCCGTCTACATTCACTTTTGTGCATACGAATTTTTCATTCTGCAAGCCGCTCAGGGTTTCATGGAGATACAGAAACATCACAGCGTCTCCTTCCTTCCAGGACTGCTTGAAGCCTATGTTTCCGCTTCCGGTGGGGGTGAGCACCGTTTTGGTCCCCATGGCGGGAGCACCGAGGGTGACGGTCATTTTCTGCGGCTGCGGTTCCGGAGTTGCAGTATCATTTTTGGAGCATGCGGCAAAAAGCACAAGGCCTGCCATGGCAAATATCAATGACTTTTTCATATCTCTTTCCTCCATTTTTAGAATCCGACGCCGTTAAGGTCCTCAGGTCCCGGAATACTTCCGGTCCCTCCCAATAAATCAGTAGTTGTGATACTCGTGGCGATCACGCCTTCGAGCTTCAACTCCATCACCTCTGTTTCGGGTGAAAAATAACGTCCTTTTTCTTTCATATAGCATTTGTTTTAAAATTGCCAAAAACGAACGGGACAAATATCCGAGGAAAACACAAGAAAAACAATAATGAGATTTCAGTATTTTTGGGGCTGGAAGCCGTTGAAAAGGCTTTTTTGAAAGAATTTGGAATCAAAAATCATTATATTTGTCTTACTGTGATTCCTCAACTATGAAATACCTGAGCCTTCTTTCCATACCGCTGGCCCTGTTGCTGCTGCTCACTTCCTGCAGGTCTTACCGGGCAGAAAAAACACTTACCCCCCCACTCCTGTATAGAACTTTTGGAGCAGGCGTCGGTGTCTTTGTCCCGGCAGGAATACGACCTGGCCATGGAAAAGGCGCTGAAAGCGCTGGAATTGTCGGCCGATGACCCCTCTCTCAAGGTGAAGGCACTGTCCTCCATCGTGAACATCGACATTATGACCAGCCGCGACGAGGATGCCTGGGAAAAGGCCCTTCAGGCAGAGGAAATAGCCCGGGAACACGGCCTAAAGAAGGACCTTTGCGTTGCTCTCATTGCCAAGGCAAAGCTTTGCTCCTATGCGGAAATCTCCCCGGAAACCGGCCGGAACGAAGAAGGTCTTGGGTATATTCAGGAGGCACTCGCTATCGCGCGGGAGCTGAAGGATGCGGAACTGGAGGCCGAGGCCAGCATCATCACCGGCACCTTCTATGTGAGTTTCAACCGCTGGTCGGATCCCATTGACAAGGACCTCTACCGTACCGCTGGGGAGTGGCTGGACCGCGGAGAGGCCATTGCAGACTCCGTGGGCATAGAGCGCCTGCGCCGGAACGCCCTTCTGGTCCGGTACCGCTGGTTCCAGCAGGGAGGCCGGAACGAAGAGGCGTTGGCGTACTTCGCCAAGGCCCGCGAGGAGGTTTCCCCGGAAGACCACTATATGGCCAGCGCCCTGGCCGACCGCCTGGTACGGCTGTACGTGCGCGTAGGGGATCCCCAATCGGCCCTGGGAGCTCATGACGACTATGTCCGCGAGATTATCCGGTACATGACGCAGAAGTCCGACGAAACCATCTCGGAGATGGAAACCCGCTTCAAGCTGCAGGAGAAGGAACTGGAGATCGCGCGCCGCGGCTACAAGAATTCCATCCTCATCCTGGTAATCCTGCTTTCCGTGGCCATTATATTTATCCTGACCAGCTATCTGCTCCGTGCGCGGAGGCGCAATGCGGAGCTTCAGAAGATCAACGAGACCAAGGAGCAGATCATCGACGTCCTTTCCCGCGACCTCAAGAACCCTGCCGGGGCGTATGCGTCGGCCCTGGACCAGTTGTCGGCCGATGCCCTTCAGCTTACGCCCCAGGAAATCCGCCAGCGATGCCAGGATGTGGCCAAAGACGCCCGCACCATCAACCAGGATGTCGCCAATTACGTGGGAGACATCCTCATCGAGCGCAGCAAGCGCATTGCCGACATAGGCCTTTCGAAGCGGGAGGTAGAGATTATCCGGCTGACTTCAGACGGGATGACTGCTGCGCAGATAGCGGAGCATCTCTACATCAGCGTGCATACGGTGAATACGCATCGACAGCACATCTACTCCAAGATGAAGGTGAAAAATCTTAACGAGCTGCTCAGGAAGGCCGCTGAACTTGGAATTGTATAATTCCCTCTCCACGCCTGCAAACCTGATACGGCCTTCGTCGTTATTTCAGTGTCGCTATGATGTCGTCGAGGGTTGCGAACAGGCCCGGGGCGGCATCCGGACCGAGGCTGCGGCAGGGGCGCAGGGCCCCTGCGAGCCCTTCGGGCACCGACGCGGCCGCGGCCTCCAGGGCCCTCCCCGCGGCGGTCAGCCGCACCAGCACCTTCCGCCCGTCGGCCGCGTCGCGCAGCCTCTCCACGAGCCCCTCCGCCTCCATCCGCTTCAGCAGCGGCGTCACGGTATTGGTCTCCAGGAACAGACGTTTCGCGATGTCGTTAACCGGCTGGCCGTCCCTCTCCCACAGCACCATCATCACCAGATACTGCGGGTAGGTCAGCCCCAGCTTATTCAGCATAGGCGTATAAGCCTGCGTGATAAGCCGGGAAGCCGTGTACAGACGGAAGCACAGCTGGTTGTCGATCCTCAGTTCTTCTTTCATCAAAGAGCAGCTTCGATATCCTTCTCAAAATCCTTGGGCTCGGTGGTGGGAGCATAACGCTTTACCGTGACACCGTCGCGGCCTACAAGGAACTTGGTGAAGTTCCAGCGGATGTCGCTCTCCTTCTGATAAGTCTTGCTGATGCCCTTGAGCATCTTCGCTGTCGCCTTTGCCTTAAGCCCGTGATACTCCTCTGTGGGAGCGGCAGCTTTCAGGAAAGTGAAAATTGGGTGTTCATTGGCTCCGTTCACCTCTATCTTGCTCATCAGAGGGAAGGTCACGCCATGATTGAGACGGCAGAACTCGGCGATCTCCTCGTCGCTGCCGGGCTCCTGATGTGCGAACTGGTCGCAGGGGAAGCCGATGATCACGAGGCCGCGGTCCTTGTATTTCTGATACAGGGCCTCGAGTCCGTCATACTGGGGAGTGAAGCCGCACTTGCTTGCGGTATTCACGATGAGAACAGGTTTACCTTCGAACTGTGCGAAGTCCACCTCTGCGCCCTTGTTGTTCAGGGCCTTGAAATCATAAAGCTTAGCCATATCTTTTGTTGATTTATATCGTTTGCGATACAAATGTAGGCAAAGAATTTTATATCGCAAGCGATATTTTGAAAAAAAATTGCACTCCGCCTAAAAATACCTATCTTTATAAAATGGAAAACAAACGCGAAATCTGGGTGGATTGGCTGCGGGTAATCGCCTGCTTCATGGTTATGGTCGTCCACAGCACAGAACCCTTCTATCTTGCCGACGGCAGCGCCGTCCTCACCCCCGGCGATGCCTTCTGGGCGTCATTCATCGACTCCCTGGTGCGTTGCTGCGTGCCACTTTTCGCGCTTGCTTCGAGTTATCTGCTCTTTCCTCTGCGTTACAGCGCCGGCGAGTTCGCCCGCCGCAGGGCCGTCCGCGTGCTGATCCCGCTGGCAATATGGTCGCTGGTATATGCCTTCTGCTGGGGGAGCCCGGCCGAAAACCTCAAAGGCCTGCTTGTAAATTTCAACTATGCCGCAGGCCATCTCTGGTTCGTATATATGCTGCTGGGAGTGTATCTTCTGATGCCCCTGCTCTCTCCCTGGGCGGAGAAGGTCGGCCGGAAGGAACTCGGCGTCTACCTCTGCATCTGGCTCTTCACCACTAGCTTCCCTATGCTAAGGGACCTGCTGGGCGGAGGGCATCAGGCCATTGTTACGGGAGCCACCGGTCTGCCCAGACAGGCACTGTATCCCCTCTGGGGGGAGGCCAGCTGGAACTCCTACGGCGTGTTCTACTACATCAGCGGATTCATCGGCTACCTGCTGCTCGGGCTGTATTTCCGCCGTTTCGTGGGGGATCTTTCCTGGAAGAAGACTCTCGCCATCGGCGTTCCGTCCTTCCTCGCGGGCTTTGCAATCACCTTCGCGGGTTTCTACCGCAGGATAATGGCCACTGCGGCCGGCAGTTTCCCGGTACATGGCCCCATCGACTATGCGGTGCAGTGGGAGACCACCATCACTTTCGATTCCACGGGCGTAGTGCTGATGGCCATAGGCGCCATCCTTCTGCTGCGCAAGATAAACTCCGGCGGGGCCTTCTACAGGCGCATCGTACTGCCTGTATCGCAGGCGAGTTACGGTATGTATCTGGCGCATATGCTGGTGCTGGCGGCATACTCTGCGCTCTTCCGCGGCTGGCTCGGCACTGGCGGCAGCGCCCTTTGGGTAACACCGGTGGAGATACTGCTCACGGCGGTATGCTCGTATGTTACGGTAGCCGTTGCGGCAGTGCTTATCCGCCGCATACCGAAAGTAGGAAAACTGCTGATGGGTTAAAACCTTACCCCGGCGCAGACGCTGAAACTGTTCATCAGGGCCTCCGAGGCAAAGATGTATGCTGCATCGATGGTAAACTCGCCGAGCCGGGCGCCGATGCCGGCGGATGCGAAGTCCGGGATGATGCTTTCGCCTCCATAATGATAACCGGCACGCAATGCCACCAGCCCTTTATACCAGCCTTCAAAGCCAAGGCCTGCAGCCAGATTCCCACTGAAGTAGTAATCCCCTCTTGCGCGGGCGCAGATACTTAGCTCACCTGTTCCGGCGCTGAATCCGCATCCGAGCGTTGCCGCTGAAGGCAGATTGAACTTGCCAGTGTTTTCGGATTCTACAGGAGTACCGATGGAACTGACACCCGCAGCAAAATCGAAAGCATCCACCTTTCCGGCGACAAACAGGTCGGCCGCCACGGCATTGTTGGAGTAGTTGCTGAGGAGCTGCTCCTTGGCATATTTGACGTTGATGCCGGCGGCAATCATCGGCGTTATAGCATAGGATATACCCGCATTGACCAGAATCTCGCTTGGAGAGAAGCGTTCGCCTGAAATCTCGTCACCGGTACCTCTGGTAAAGCCCAGCGATGCCCCGAGCCTGCCCTTCACGCCGGCGACTCCGCCGCTGATGTACCGGGTGTCGCTAAGATCCGGCATATAGCTTTCGTATGCAACCCCTGCGGCGAGTTTCGTGCCGCTCAAAGGCAGGACCGCCGCCCCGGGAATCCTGGTGCTGCCCATCGCAATCGACGAGGTATTGAAGTCCATTTGCATAAAAGGGAGGGCCTCCGAAACGAGGTCTTGTGCAGATGCGGCCAGGCAGAGAATGCCGGAAACGAGGATAAGGGATATCTTTCTCATATTTTGACTATAGTCTTGTGGTAGGTATTGCCGTTGTATCGGACCGTAACGGAATAGCGTCCGGGAGCCAGGGCGGTCATATTTACGATCAGGGGCTCGAAGCCGCTGAATACGGAAGTCTTTTCGTATACTGCCTTGCCGGTGGAATTCACAATGCGGACATAAGTCTCGGCAGGCTGTTCCGTGCGGATCACAAGGTCGGTGGTGACGGGGTTGGGATAGGTCTCCGCGAGATCGGAGAGGTCTCCCTTGACCAATACGGGAATCGAGATTCCTGTGGTCTTTTCGCCGTCCGAAGCCGTAAGTTTGATTTCGGCTGTGCCGCCCTTGTCTGCAGTAATCTTTGCGGTATGACCGTCGAAATTCAAGGCAACTGTGCTGCCATCCTGCTTGACGACGCACTGGAATGAAAGTTCATCATCGTCGGGGTCCGAGAAGAGCGATTCCATCGAAATGCTTTTGCCGGAGCCGGAGCCATAGAGGATAATTCCACCCGGATCGGCCTTTACTATGGGTGCGTGGTTGTCCGGAGTGCGGACGCTCTTGATTTCGGAAGCGTCGGAAATGTTCCCGGAACGGTCGTAGGCGTAGATGACGAAGTAGTAAGTGGTGGAGTACTGCAGGTCGGAGACCGTCTCGTTGATGATGTCGCCGGCCGCTTTGTCCGACACCTTGGAGTCGAGCATTGCAACACCTGCAGGGATGGACGAGCTGCTGCTCCTGCGCACCGCGTCCTCGTTTGTCCCATAGAAGATTTGTGCCCCGAAGGCTGCTCCGTCATCTTCGTCTTCCGGAACCTTCCAGGAAATGGAAACGGTCTTGCGAACGGCCGAAAGCTGATAATCGGAAACCTTTTCGGGGGCGATGTCGGACTTGTTGACAGCGAGTTCAAGCGAGGCTTTCACATCTACCCAGGGGCCTACGTATTTCGAAGTGCTGATGTGCGACTTGTCCGCTCCTTCGAGAAGCAGCCGCTTGCATTCGGTGTTGGTGAAGCCGGGGCCTCCCAGATAGGAGATCATAAGCGCCAGGGCTCCGCTGATGTGCGGGCAGGCCATCGAAGTGCCGGACATATAACCGTAGTCGGTGTAGTCGTAGTCGTCCAGAACCCTTGTTGCGTAAAGATTGAAAATCTGTCCGCGGCTGTAGCCCTCACTGTCAGTTTCGGGCCCGAAGTTCTCGTCCAGGCCGTCTCCGCCGGGGGCGCAGATGTCCACCCAGGAGCCGTAGTTCGAGTAATATGCGCGGGTGTAGCCGGCAGTGCCTGCACCTACCGCCAGCACAGGCTCATAGGCGCAGATAGGGTCATAGTCGATGGCTTCGTTCCCTGCTGCGAAACACACGATTCCGCCCTTCATCGGGGAATTGGGCAGCTGGTTGCCGTTGTTGTCACAACCGGCGTATTCAATAAAGTAGTCGATGGCCTTCTTGATGAAGCTCGGTATGGTTTGTTTCTTGAAATCCGCCAGTTCCTTGGAACTAACCTCGCCGTCTTCATCGGCGTCGGCATAATAACCCCAGCTGTTCTGGCTGATGACGGCGCCGTGGTCGGCCCCCCACTTGATAGCCGCAGCGGTGTTTTCGTCGGATGCTCCGTCATCTTCCGTGAAAATCTGGCAACTTAGGATTTTGGCGCCGGATATGCTCTTGGCATAATCGCCGCCGGCAATACCGGCTACTCCGATGCCGTTGTTGCGGATGGCGGCAATGGTGCCGGCCACGTGCGTGCCGTGTGAATCAGAAGTAACGACATAGTTGTTTTTGACGAAATTCTTGCTGCCGTTGAATCCGGCCGCTATGCAGTTCAAAGCCAGATCCGGGTGGTCAAGGTCGACACCTCCGTCTACAACGGCGACGATTACGTTCTTGTTGCCCGTAGTGTATTTGCTCCAGACATCAAGCAGATTCATATCCGCACCTTGGTTCGTGAATTTCGTGATGCCATAGCTGGAATAATTCCTTGTGCAGTCCAGCTTAAGGGACTTGTCGTTATAAAGGTCCCACTGCCATTTGAAATAGGGGTCGTTGGGAACTGCACCGCGTTTTTTTATCTTGCGCGGGAAGTCGGCGCCGACTATGCCGTCGGTGCCAAGGATGATCTCTCCTGCTTTAGTCTTGGTCATACCTTCGTCGAAAACCACCTTGTAGAAACGGTGCAGTCCGGCTTTGCGGGTGCGCTCCTCGAACTCGCCCGCGTCGGGGAATACGCGTTCATAACGCACGGCTCCCATATTCTCCAGGGGGGAAGGCCCTCCCTTTGTAGCAGCATTCTCAAGGATGGCGGCAAGATTGTCGTCGGTCTCGATTACGGCAGTAAGTATTGCAGGTTCTTCTGTGGTTGTGTTTTCTTCCTGGGGTATTGTCAGCCGGTTCTCGTCGACGGAACACGCCGCCACCGCCAGGAGGCAGGTTAAAAGTGTTATTCTCTTCATTATTTCCTCGGGA
Organism: uncultured Bacteroidales bacterium; assembly: GCA_946530505.1. GTDB lineage: Bacteria > Bacteroidota > Bacteroidia > Bacteroidales > UBA932 > Cryptobacteroides. The sequence goes on along the minus strand of CAMNAD010000002.1, from coordinate 4,477 downwards.
TGAAGACCACTCTCCAGTATCCGCCCTTGTCTGGGCCTTCGCGTTTGAGAGCTCCGGTCTTTTTTAGGTTTGCAATGTGTTTCTCAACACCTTTGTCGGAGATGCCAAGCAGGCCGGCAAGGTCGGCCGTCGTGTAACGGGGATGAGTCGCGAGAAGTTCCAGAATGCGCGTGGAGTTTTTCACGTGAGTGGCGGGCGCTGCCTCCGGGACGGTCACCTCTTTCACGGCCCATTTGCACTTGTCGGCTGGAGCCAGCACATCGTCTGCGTGGCTTGTGAATATTTCGGCGATATCTTCCTTGACAGCGGAGCGCAAAAGCTTGGAATACGCCTCAGGGTCTTTTATGGATTGGAGCGTAAGGCCGAATTCCATCTGCAGCATATTCATCAGCAGACGTGCCATAATGTCGTTCCCGCGTGGCCATAGTTCGGCATCGCTTACGCGGAAATGGATCATATGGCTGGCAGCGTACAGCCCGCTTTCCTTAAGGCCGCGGGAGTGCATCCTCGCTTCGTTTGCCTCCTGGCAAATCCTCTGGAGCGCAGCTTCGGAAGCCACTTTGTTGCAGTCGAATCCGTAGCTGCGCAAAGCCTTGGAAGCCAACATCTTCACACGGTATCCGCTCCACAGCTGATGACCGGCGGCATCTTTCGATGCCGCTTCGTAGGCCGCTTTGAGGTCCAGGTTCAGCAGTTGCTCGGCAATTGTCTTGCCCTCGCTGCTTACACCCTCGCTCAGCAGGCGTGTGTTCTGCGCCAGCGTCAGCGATGACCCTTCCATGGCCGTGGAATTGGTAATCAGGATGTATAATTGCGACGCGTCCATAAATTATGCAAAGGTAACAAAAAATCCATATCTTTGCAGTACTATGACAGCACTTGAAATCTTTGCCATTATCTGCGCCATTCTCGGCGTGATCGGCAGTGTCGTTCCCGGTCTGCCCGGCCCTCCCCTCAGCTGGGTGGGACTTCTGCTCGTTTACTTCGCGGGGAACCGCGGCGAATGCGAACCTGTCACCGGCACCTTCCTGCTGGTATGGTTGGGCATCACCACACTGGTTACCATACTCGACTACGTCGTCCCGGGCTGGTTCGCCAAGAAGACGGGAGGCCACAAGGAAGCCTCATGGGGAGCTATCGTGGGGCTTTTCGCCGGAATGTTCCTCACACCTGTAGGGATGATGGCAGGTGCGCTCATAGGCGCCTTTGTCGGGGAGTTCTTTTTTGCAAAACAAGATGCACCGAGTTCCGTAAAGGCGGCCATCGGTGCATTCCTCGGTTTTATTTTCGGTACCGGAATCAAACTGATCGCTTCCGGCATAATGACGTTCTACGTCTTCAAATTCATCCTCTAGCAGTAGAGACCTCCGTTGACGGGGATTACCTGGCCGGTGATGTAGGAAGAAAGGTCGCTGGCGAGGAAGAGGGCTGCGTTCGCAATGTCCTCGGGCGTGCCTCCGCGGCGCAGGGGGATCTGCTTCAGATATTCTTCACGCACGGCTTCGGGTAGGGCATTGGTCATGTCCGACACGATGAAACCCGGAGCGATGCTGTTGGCGCGGATGCCGCGGGAACCCATCTCCTTCGCTACAGATTTTGCCATTGCGATGAGGCCTGCCTTGGTAGCGGCGTAGTTCACCTGGCCGGGATTCCCCATCTGGCCTGCAATCGATGCCATGTTGATGATGCTGCCGCTCTTGGCGCGTGCCATTGCGGGAAGCACAGCGTGCATATAGTTGAAGGCGGATTTCATGTTAACTGCAATTACCGCATCCCACTGCTGTTCGGTCATGCGCATTGCAAGGCCGTCCTTGGTGATGCCTGCGTTGTTGACGAGGATGTCGATCTTGCCGAAGTCGGCGAGCACCTGCTCCACCACCTGCTGAGTCTGTTCGAAGTCGGCGGCGTTGCTCTCGTATGCCTTTACCTTATGGCCGAGGGCGGCGATTTCCGCCACGGTATCCTGATTCACTACGAGGTCGGTGAATGCCACGTCGGCGCCTTCAGCGGCGTACTTCAGTGCGATTGCCTTTCCGATTCCTCTTGATGCGCCCGTAATGAGGGCGACTTTTCCATCTAAAAGTCCCATAGTTTTTGTATTGTTGTTAATTAGATTCCTTGTCTTTTGCCATTGCGGCCTCCACCTCGTCGGGAGATGCCGGCAGGCGTGTGCCGCCCAGGCGGCGGGCGCCGTCGGCGGTCACCAGCACGTCATCCTCGATGCGTATGCCTCCGAAGTCGAAGTATCCTTCTTCCAGTGCGGCATAGTTCACGAACGGACGGCCTTCCTTCTTCCACATCCTGATGAGGTCCGGGATGAAGTAGATGCCGGGTTCATCGGTTATCACGTTGCCGGGCACCAGCCTTCTGGCCATACGCAGCGAGCGCAGCCCGAGCTGGGAAGAGCGCTTCTGGTCGGGGTCGTATCCCACGAGATCCTCTCCCAGATCCTCCATGTCGTGCACGTCCAGGCCCATGTTGTGCCCGAGCCCGTGCGGCATGAAGAGCCCCGCGGTGCCCTCCGCCACCATCTCGTCCAGATCGCCCTTCACCAGTCCCAGCTGGCTCAGGCGGTCGAGCATGAGGCGGGCGACTGCAAGATGAACGTCGCGGTAGGCGGTCCCCGGTTTGGTCAGGGAGAAAGCCAGCTCGTGGCAGTCGTATACTGTCTGGTAGATGTCCCTCTGCTTCGGGGTGTACCTGCCTCCGGTGGGGTAGGTGCGGGTGAAGTCGGATGCGTAGTGCGAATTGCCCTCCGCGCCTGCATCTATCACCATCAGCTTGCCGGGCTCAATTACGCAGGCGTGGCCGTGGTTGTGGAAGACCTCGCCGTGCTGGGTCAGGATGGTCGCGAAACTTACTCCCCATCCCTCGGCGAGCGTAACTCCCTCCATCTCACCGACTATCTCCTGTTCCACCCTGCCGACTCGTATACCCTTGCGGGCGGTGGTGTGCATCTTCTGGCCGAGCACGCCGGCTGCATCGAGTTCGGCTATCTCTTCCGGAGTCTTTACCAGTCGCATGCTGATGATGGCGCGGATCAGGGCCTCGGAGGGTTTGTCGATGCCCAGGCTCTGCGCCTTGAGGGTGTTGTACCAGCGGGACGGGGGAATGCTGTGGATTGCGCGGCCCTGCACAATCGCCTGGGACACCGCCCAGTCGAGTTTGGAGTAGGGCTCGGTCTTGCTGATTCCCACTCTCGCCGCCTGCTCCGCCACCGTGGGCATGGGGCCTGTCCAGATTATGTCGTCGATGGAGAAATCGTCGGCGTAGATGGTTTCCGTTCCGCTGTCGAGGTCGAGAACCGCTGCGAAGCGGGGTTCGTCGATGCCGAAGTAGTAGAGCCAGGTGCTGTCCTGGCGGAACTTGTAGCAGTTGTCTTTATATTGGGCGGGGGCTTCTACATTGCCGATGAAGACGGCGATGCCGCTTTCGCCCTTGAGGCGCCGCCGGAGTTCCTCTCGGCGGGAGGCATAGGTTTCTTTGCTGAACATATTACTACAAAGGTAATAATTTCCGGGGAATTCCCTACTTTTCGACGCAGGCGAGGGTCGCGGCGGATATCCGAAGGCGCCTTCCCACCCTAGCCGCAGTTCCGCTCACAGCCTCGCTCAACTCCTCGCCCGTCTCCCCGCAAACTGCTTCCCTGATCGCTCTTTCGCATGCCGCGACCGTCGCCCCGGTCGTGTAGACGTCGTCCACCAGCAGAATATGATGCGGGGCAGGTATCTTGAACGGGAAACGCCGTAGCCGGAAGGCGCCGGAAACATTGCGCGCGCGGCCGGCAGCATCCAGATGCGTCTGCGACCTGGTCCGCCGCGCGCGCACCAGCATCTTTCCATCGCAAGGCACACCCAGCACCTCTGCCACCTCGCGGGCGATGACTTCCGCCTGGTTGTACCCCCGCTGCCATCTCCGCATCCAATGCAACGGCACCGGCACCACCAGGTCCACATCCGAAAACAACGGCGACTCCTTGAGTTTGTTTCCCAACTCCCGCGCGAAAAACCGCCCTGCCGCGAAAAACCTTCTGTACTTCAGCGATTTGGTAATCTCCCGGAATCCCCCCTTATAGAAAAACAGCGCAACGGCATATCCGTATGGCTGATATTTTGTGTTCTGGCCCATGCTTCTCTGTATCAGTTCGTTGTACGATTCCGCCATGGGATTCTCCCGCAATTTCCAGAACCTCGTCAGCGGCACATCTCCCCTGCACCTCCCGCAAAGGAATTCATCCGTATGCAGCCGCTCCCCGCAGGCTAGACATACCCGCGGAAAAAACACATCAACCAGCGCCCTCCACAACAGAAGCCCAAGCTTATGAAAGAAATGTTTCATATCCTTTTTTCTTCACAAGTTCGCAGGGTTTCCCGGACTTTCCAAAAAAATGGCTGAAACAAATAATTTTAAAGTTTTTATGTTGTGTTTTAAAAATTACTATCTTGCAGAAAATTAACGGAATATGGCTATTGGTATT
>CAMNAD010000001.1 GCA_946530505.1 uncultured Bacteroidales bacterium | reverse complement strand
CGGCGAGGTCAAGTTTGCGCAGAAGCTTTCCGAGGCCTGCGGAGGCATCCCCGTATCGCTTACCAACGACGCCAATGCGGCGGCTGTGGGTGAAATGACCTACGGCGTCGCCAAGGGTATGAAGAACTTCATAATGATTACTCTCGGCACCGGCGTAGGATCCGGTATCGTGGTGAACGGTGAGGTGCTTTACGGCTCCGACGGATTTGCCGGGGAACTGGGACACACTATCGCCGTACGCCATAACGGGCGTCTCTGCGGCTGCGGCCGTAACGGCTGCCTCGAGGCGTACTGCTCCGCAATCGGAGTGGCACGCACGGCGCGCGAGTGGCTCGACATGAGCGAGGAACCTTCTTTGCTCCGTGAAGTCCAGAACATCACTTCCAAGGATGTTTACGAAGCTGCCAAGGAAGGCGACGCCGTCGCTCTTCGCGTATTCAACTATACCGGACGCATTCTTGGCGAGAAACTTGCAGACTTCATACAGTTCTCCGCCCCGGAGGCTATAGTCCTCTTCGGCGGGCTGGCACGTGCAAAGGAGTTTATTTATGAACCCACCTTCAAGAGCATGAACGACAACGTCCTGCCCTTGTGGAAAGGCAAGGTCAAACTCCTTTTCTCCCAACTCAAGGAAAGCGATGCCGCCATCCTCGGCGCATCCGCCCTTGCATGGGAACTTTAGAAACAACTTTTAAAACTTATAAATGTAATGAGAAAGAATTTTTTGTTCGCAGTCCTCGCAGCAGGACTTGCAGTTGCCGCCTGCTCACCCAAGGCTGAGAAGGCAGCAGAAGTAGAAGACGGCGAAGAAGCCGTCGAAACAGTGGAAGAAGTGGTCAAGACCGCAAAGGACTACACTCCCAGCAAGAAGCAGATCGATTCTGTATCATACCTCGTAGGTATCAACTTCGGTTCCTTCATCAAGGGATACGATTTCGGCGACCTGAACTACGCCCAGATCAAAAAGGGTATGAACGACTTCATCAAGGCCAAGGGCAACATGCGCGACCCTGAATTCGGCGAGCAGTTCAAGATCAATCCCGACGAGATGAACCGTCTCTTCGGTGAATTCCTCGAGAACAGGCGTTCCCTCAAGCTCCTTACCAACAAGGAAGCAGAGGAAGCTTTCCTTGCCAAGAACAAGACCAAGGAAGGTGTCGTAGAACTTGAGAGCGGCCTCCAGTACAAGATTATCAAGGAAGGTGGCAAGAAGCCTACATCCGACAAGGATACCGTCTGGGTGCGCTATCAGGGCAAGACCCTCGACGGCAACGTGTTCGACGAGGTTACCCCCGACCGTGATTCCGTACGCTTCACCCTCAACCGCGTGGTTGCAGGCTGGACCGAAGGCATACAGCAGGTAGGTGAAGGCGGAACCATCGAACTCTATGTTCCCGCCAAGCTTGGATACGGTGAGCGCGGCAACCAGGGCATCGAACCCAACGCCACCCTCATCTTCACGGTAGACCTTTGCAAGGTTGCTCCTTTCGTAGAGAAAGAGGAAGAAGCCAAGTAAAGATTAATCCCTACTCATTCTCATCATAGATGACGTCCTCTTCTTCGAGGTCGTCATCTTTTTCTTCATCATCCTCGTCGTCTTCGTCGTCTTCGTCGTCCTCGTCGTCCTCATCTTCTAGGCCGAGCATGGCGAGAAGGCCGTTCCCTTCCTTCTTCTCGCCCGGAAGGCGCCTGCGGTTGTCGGGAAGGTCTTCGAAGGCGACGTAGCCGTGCTCGAATTCGATGGGCAGGGGGCCCTTGGATTCTATGATTTCAGGAAGCTGGACCTCGCGCCCCGGCTCCTCGCCTTCAAAAGTGACGATTACGCTCTTTTTGGAAACGACGTCGTAGAAGTACTGGAACCTGACTATGCCGGCCTTTACCGTTTCGGCTAGGCTGACCTCGTCCACCGCCTTGTTGCCTGGAAGGGGCATCAGCGCGAAGCGCCCGGCAACGTTTCCGGCCTCGTCGAAGGCCTTGAAGAGTATCTGCTGGTCCTGAGGGAACTCAAGATCGGCACGGAGTTGCTTGTGCAAAGTATACAGACTGTTCGAGGCATTTACGAGATATACCCTGAAAAAGCCTTTTATTCCTTCGAGCGTGACGCGGTAACGGTAAGTCATCTTCTAACTAAATTTCAAAATACATTGCGAATATACAAGATTTTTGCTAATTTTGGTTATGCTTACGTCCGATAAATACAGCACGATCGCCGCTCCATCCGAAGGCCTCTTCAGGGACAGTGGCAGCCGTTTTATTGCCTATGCATACCCAATTACCTCTGAATCAGAAGTCAAGCCTATAGTGGATGCCTTGCGAAGGGAACACCATTCTGCAAGGCATCATTGTTTTTCTTATCGGATAAACAAAGTGGAAGATAGTCCTGAGGGACCGGTTCTGGCAAAGGAAGGCCTGTGGCGCGCCAACGACGACGGAGAGCCCTCCGGCACTGCCGGCAGGCCGATTCTTGGGCAAATAGATTCTCGCGGACTGCAGAATGTGCTGGTGGTGGTAGTGCGCTACTTCGGCGGCATACTGCTCGGTGTCCCAGGATTGATCCGAGCCTACAAAAGCGCAACGGCAGACGCCCTCGACAAGGCGCAGATCGTCGAAAAAACCGCTACCCGCCGCTGGAGCCTGGAATTCGGGTATGAACTGATGCCCGCCGTGATGAGCGATTTGAAGTCGCTTGGCCTGGACGTTGCGAAGAGGGATTTCGCCGAAGCCTGCCGCTTCGAAATTGACGTGCCCCTGTCGAAAGAGACTCAATTTTTGGAACATACAGAAAAAATAGGTATCTTTAAGGATAAAATCATTTTAATGCTATGAGCAAAATCCACGTATTTAATGCAGGCCCCTGCCTTCTGCCGCAGGTGGCCATCGAACACGCCCGTGAAGCCCTCCTCGACTTCAAGGGCACCGGTGTATCACTAATATCCATTTCACACAGAACCAAGGAGTGGGAAGAGACGATGAACGAGACCAGGGCTCTCTGGAGAGAGATCCTTAACATTCCCGATGATTACGAGACCGTATTCCTCGGCGGCGGCGCCAGCCTCCAGTTCCTTTATGTGGCGATGAACTACCTCGAGAAGAAGGCCGCATACCTCGATACGGGCGTATGGGCGCACAAGGCTCTCAAGGAAGCCCAGGGACTGGGAGACGCCTATGCGATCGCCTGCAGCAAGGACAAGAACTACACCTATATCCCCAAGGGATACGAAATCCCCACCGATCTCGACTACTTCCACATCACTACCAACAACACCATCTACGGCACCGAGATCAAGCACGACATCGACTGCCCCGTTCCCCTCATCGCCGACATGTCTTCCGACATCCTCTCCCGCAGGGTGGATGTCAGCAAGTATGCGATGATCTACGGCGGCGCCCAGAAGAACGCCGGCCCTGCAGGCGTGGCATTCGCCATCATCCGCAAGGACAGCCTCGGAAAGGTCAGCCGCTACATCCCTACGATGCTCGACTATCGCGTGCACCTCGACAAGGAATCCATGTTCAACACACCTCCCGTCTTCAGCATCTTCGTAATGAACGAGACTCTCAAATGGCTCAAGGGCATCGGAGGCATCGATGCCATACACGAGATCGACGAGAAGAAGGCCGCTACCCTCTACGCCGAAATCGACCGCAACCCCTTGTTCGTAGGCACCGCCGAGAAGGAAGACCGCTCCATAATGAACGTCTGCTTCGTGATGGCTCCCGGCTACGAGGCCCTGCAGGACGAGTTCCTCGCATTTGCGAAGAGCAAGAATATCGTGGGCATCAAGGGCCATCGCAGCGTGGGCGGATTCCGCGCATCGCTCTACAATGCCTGCACCCAGGAAGATGTCGAGGCCCTTACCGCCGCGATGAAGGAATTTGAAGCACTCAAGAAATGAAAGTCCTCATAGCTACCCAGAAACCTTTTGCCGCTGCAGCAGTGGCAGGTATCAAAGATATTCTTGAGAAAGGCGGACACGAAGTCGCCCTTCTCGAAAAGTATCCTGAGCAGGCCGATCTCGTGAAGGCCGTCGCAGATGTAAACGCCCTCATCATACGTTCCGACAAAGTGACCGCCGAGGTTCTCGACGCCGCAAAGGAACTCAAGATAGTCGTGCGCGCAGGCGCAGGATACGACAATGTCGATCTTGCAGCAGCCACCGCACACGGCGTGGTGGTGATGAACACCCCCGGCCAGAACTCCAATGCGGTCGCTGAACTTGCAATCGCCATGATGATTTTCATGGCACGCACCCAGTTCACCCCCGCAACCGGAAGCGAGGTCCAGGGCAAGACTCTGGGCATCCAGGCCTTCGGCAACGTAGGCCGTCTGGTGGGTGCGAAGGCTAAGGCCCTCGGGATGAAGGTCAAGGCCCTCGATCCCTTCCTCTCCGACGAGCAGATAGCGGCTGGCGGAGCCGAACCCGTGCACAGCCTCGATGAACTCTATGCAGGCAGCGACTATCTCTCCCTGCACATCCCCGCACTCCCTTCCACCATCGGAAGCATAAACTACGACCTCATTACCAAAATGCCCAAGGGGGCGACTTTGGTGAATACCGCCCGCAAGGAAGTGATCGATGAAGCCGGCCTGGAGAAAGCTCTCGAAGAGCGTCCGGACCTCAAGTACGTCACCGACGTGGCTCCCGACAATTTCGCGGTCCTGCAGGAGAAGTTCGGCCTCCGCGTGTTCGCCACTCCAAAGAAGATGGGCGCGCAGACCGCAGAAGCCAACATCAACGCCGGTCTTGCAGCCGCAAGGCAGATTGTGGATTATTTCGCAACAGGAAATACCAGGTTCCAGGTAAACAAGTAAGAGTATGGTAACAGTCAAACCCTTCGAGGCCATCAGGCCTCCCAAGAATCTGGTGACGGAAGTCGCGGCACCTCCTTACGACGTTCTCAACTCCGCCGAGGCAAAGGCGATGGCGGGCGAGAAGAGCCTGCTGCACATTACCAAGCCCGAAATCGACTTCGAGCCCATCGCAGGGGAGCACGAACAGCGCACCTACGACAAGGCTGTCGAGAACTTCAGGCTCTGGAAGGAGCGCGGCTGGCTTGTGCGCGACTCCAAGCCCTGCTACTATGTGTATGCACAGACTATGGACGGACGCACCCAGTACGGAATAGTGCTCTGTGCCCATGCCGCCGACTATGCGAACGGACTCATCAAGAAGCACGAACTTACCCGCAAGGACAAGGAGGACGACCGTATGGTGCACGTGCGCATCCAGAATGCGAACATCGAGCCCGTTTTCTTTGCCTACAAGGACAATGCGGAAATCAATGCTATAGTCGAAAAGACCGTCGCCGGACCTTCTGAGTACAAGTTCACGGACGAGAACAAGTTCGGACACGAATTCTGGGTAATCGACGACGATGCCACCGTTGCCCGCATCACAGAACTCTTCACGACTCAGGTTCCCGCATTCTACGTTGCCGACGGACATCACCGCACGGCTGCCGCGGCACGCGTGTGCGAAGAAAAGAAGGCCCACAACCCCGGTCATACCGGAAAGGAGGAATACAACTACTTCATGGCCGTGTGCTTCCCTGAGAGCCATCTCAAGATCATCGACTACAATCGCGTGGTCAAAGACCTGAACGGACTCGGCAAAGAGCAGTTCCTCTCTGCCCTCGAAAAAGACTTTGAGGTAGATGTTATTCAGGGTGAAACGAAGAACCCCACGGGCCTGCACAATTTCAGCATGTATCTCGACGGGAAGTGGTACTCCCTCACCGCCAAGCCCGGCCGCTACGACGACGCCGACCCCATAGGTGTGCTGGATGTGACCATCCTCTCCAATCTGGTGCTGGACAAGATCCTGGGCATCAAGGACCTGCGCACGGACAAGCGCATCGACTTCGTAGGCGGCATCCGCGGGCTCGGGGAACTTGAACGCAGGGTGGACAGCGGCGAGATGGCAGTCGCCTTCGCGCTTTATCCCGTGTCGATGAAACAGCTCACCGACATTGCGGACACAGGCAACATAATGCCGCCCAAGACCACCTGGTTCGAGCCCAAGCTCCGTTCCGGTTTGGCAATTCATTCACTCGATTAATCTGTTTTTATGAAGGACTACTCTGCCGAAATACACAGCACTCTGAAGGAATTCTTCGGGTACGACAACTTCAAGGGGGACCAGGAGCAGGTTATAAACCATCTCCTCAACGGAGGCGACGCCTTTGTCCTGATGCCTACAGGAGGAGGCAAATCGCTCTGCTACCAACTTCCGGCCCTTGTGGCGGAGGGCACGGCAATCGTGATCTCTCCGCTGATCGCACTCATGAAGAATCAGGTGGACGTGCTGCGCGGTTTCGTCAGCAGCAACGAGAGCATCGCCCATTTCCTGAACTCCTCGCTCTCGAGGCAGGAAATCGAAGAGGTCCGGGCCGACCTTCTGTCCGGCCGCACCAAGATACTCTACGTCGCTCCCGAATCCCTTACAAAGGAAGAGAACGTAGCCCTTCTGCAGGAAATCAAGATATCCTTCTATGCTGTGGACGAGGCGCACTGTATCTCGGAATGGGGGCATGACTTCCGTCCCGAATACAGGCGCATCCGCAGCCTGGTGAACGAGATAGGCCGCGCGCCCATCATCGCCCTCACCGCAACGGCGACTCCCAAGGTGCAGAGTGATATCCTCAAGAACCTCGGCATCCAGGACGCCGTCATTTTCAAGTCTTCCTTCAACCGCCCGAACCTTTACTACGAAATCCGGAGCAAGGTTGAGCCGGAGAAGGACATAGTGCGTTTCATTCGCCAGAATGCCGGCAAGTCCGGCATCATCTACTGCCTCAGCCGCAAGAAGGTTGAGGAGATGGCCGCCTTCCTCAGCATCAATGGCATCCGGGCCCTGCCATATCACGCAGGACTCGATGCGAAGGTGCGTGCCGAGAATCAGGACAAGTTCCTGATGGAGGAGATAGATGTGATAGTGGCCACCATCGCCTTCGGAATGGGCATCGACAAGCCGGACGTGCGTTTCGTCATCCACTACGACATCCCCAAGAGCATAGAGAGTTATTATCAGGAGACCGGGCGCGCAGGCCGCGACGGCGAGGAAGGCATCTGCATCACCTACTACAGTTACAAGGACATACGCAAACTGGAGAAGTTCATGCAGGGCAAGCCCGTGGCAGAACAGGAAATCAGCCGCCAGCTGCTGAACGAGGTCGTGGCGTACGCCGAGTCCGGGCAGTGCCGCAGAAAGTTGCTGCTCAACTACTTCGGCGAAGAATACACGCAGGAGAACTGCGGCTGCTGCGACAATTGCCTTCATCCAAAGCCAGTGTTCGACGGCCGCAGGGACATGCAGCTGGTCATCGACCTCATCACCAGTCTTCCGGAGCATTTCAAGGTGGAACATCTGGCCTGCATACTTTCAGGAAAGGAAACGGCTCTTATCAAGAGTTACAAGCACGACGAACTCGAGTTTTTCGGCAAGGGCAGCGCCCACGACGAACGTTTCTGGATTACCGTCATCCATCAGGGAATCGTACATCACCTGCTCGAAAAGGAGATAGAGACATACGGCCTCATCTCCGTTACCGGGCTGGGCCTCGAGTTCCTTATCTCCCCCTGGAAATTGGAACTTGTGCAGGACGGTGTGTTTACCGACGATGGCTCCGACGACTTTGAGGACGAAGAGGCGGCCGCTGCAGCAGGTGCCGTACGCGGCGGAGGAGGATGCGACGAAAACCTCCTCAAGATGCTCAAGGACCTCCGCAAGGATGTCGCCCGCCGCCTGAAACTCCAGCCCTGGATTATCTTCGGCGATCCAGCCCTGCAGGATATGGCGATCCTGTACCCCATAACTATAGACGAACTCAAGAACTGCCAGGGCGTGGGCGAAGGCAAGGCCCGCAAGTTCGGCGCCGAGTTTGTGAACATTATCGCGCAGTACGTGGAGGAGAATGACATCACCCGCCCGGATGACTTCGTGGTGAAGTCCGCTCCCAACAAGAGCGCGAACAAGATTTTCATTATCCAGAGCATAGACCGCCGGATGGACCTTGAGGACATTGCATCCGCAAAGAGCATGGACCTCGACGAACTGGTGGCGGAAATAGAGGGAATAGTTTCCACCGGCACCAAACTTAATCTGGATTATTACATTGAAGACAATTACGACGAGGAAGATGTGGAGGAGATTTACGAATACTTCCGCAGCGAGGCGGAATCCGACTCGGTCGAGGAGGCCATAGCCGCCCTCGGAGGCGATTTCGAAGAACTTGAAATCCGCCTCATCCGCATCAAGTTCCTGTGTGATATAGCATCATAAGTTCAGATGATACCTAAAGAAACGGTCGACCTCATCCTGGATACCGTACGGATAGAGGATATAATAGGGGACTTCGTGACGCTGAAGCGCCGCGGGGCCAACTATGTGGCCTGCTGTCCTTTCCATCAGGAGAAGACCCCGTCTTTCTACGTGTCGCCGTCGAAAGGTATCTACAAATGTTTCGGATGCGGGAAGTCTGGCTCGGCCGTTGGCTTCCTGATGGAGCACGAGCATAATTCCTACGTGGAGGCCCTGCGCTACATTGCGAAACGCTACAATATAGAGGTTGTCGAGGAGGAAGAATCTCCGGAAGAACTCGCCAGCCGCCAGCGCAGCGAAAGCCTGATGCTCGTGAGTGAATTCGCCCAAAAGTTCTTTGCTGACCAGCTCAAGTCCGGCGAAGGAAAGGACGTCGGCCTTGCCTACTACCATTCCCGCCGTCTGGAAGACGAAACCATAGAGAAATTCGGACTCGGATGGGCCCCGTCCGGCAAGGATACCCTCCTGCAGGCGGCTAAGGCAGCCGGATACAAAGAAGAGTACCTGCTGGATGCAGGCCTGGTGGTAAAGCGGGAAGACGGCACCCTTGGCGACAAGTTCCGCGAACGCGTGATGTTCCCGATCCAGTCGGTGAGCGGACGTACCATCGCCTTCAGCGGCCGTACTCTCAAGGCCGACAATCCTGCAAAGTACGTCAACTCTCCCGATACCGAAATCTACCGCAAGAGCAACATCCTCTTCGGCATCTATTTCGCCAAGAGCGAAATATCCCGTCAGGATGAGTGTATTATCGTCGAGGGTAATATCGACTATGTGATGCTCCAGCAGCTGGGCATACACAATGTGGTGGCCCCCTGCGGAACGGCGCTTACGGTGCAGCAGATCCGCCTGATACACAAGTTCACCGAGAATGTGCTGCTGATGAACGACGGCGATTCCGCCGGCATCCACGCTTCGCTGAAGGATATCGACCTCATCTTGTATGAAGGCCTGAACGTGCGCGTGGTGCTTCTTCCGGAAGGGGAGGACCCTGATTCGTTCAGCAAGGGCAGGAGCCTGGAGGAAGTGCAGGACTATATTCGGGAGAATGCAAAGGATTTCCTCGATTTCAAGTCGGACATCCTCCTCGGGGAAGCCGCCGGGAATCCTCTCAAGAAGGCGAATTTCGTAAACGACATAGCGGACACCATCGCCCGGATACCTGATGCGGTAAAGCGCTCTGTTTATGTGAACACTGCCGCCGAGAAATTCGACGTGGCGCCGGACATCCTTTTCACCCGTGTGAAAACCACCCGCGACCGCCTTCTGGAAGATGAGCGCCGTGAGCGCGAGTCCCCCTCTTCCGCGTTGCTTCGCAACCCTATACGGGAAAATGCTCCAGAGGGGGACTCTGCTCCATCGGCATCGGCCAGATACACTCCGGAGAACCGTATCCTTGCGGCGGTGGAGGGCGATATTCTGACCTTCCTGCTGCAGCACGGATGCGAAGAACTGCACTTCGAGACGGACTCTCCGTATTACGACCCTGAGGCGGTCGACACTGTAGCCGGCTTCATTGCGTCTGCCATAGAATCTACCGGACAGCCCCTGGCAAACAACGGATACCGCCGCGTATATGATGCATATCTGGATCTTTACGACGAAGGCAAAGATCAGGACGAGATTGTCCGCACCCTCCTTGACTCTCCCGACCGCACGCTTGCCGAGATTGCGGGAGAGTTTTCCACCCGCCCCTATCAGTTATCCGTGAAGCGTCTGGAGAGTTCCCTGACCTCGGAACAGTCCTGGCTGGTGGCATACGTCCCCCGCGCAATGCTCACGCTTGCCGAGCGCCGGGTGGCATCGCGCCTCGAGGAAATACGCAAGGCGCTTTCCGGTACTTCCGGAGAAGAAGAAATGGCCCTGATGCAGGAAATGATCAAATTGCGGAAGCGCCAGAAGAAATTGAAAGACAGTCTGAAAAAAGAAGATTAACTATATATGGAAAAGAAGTTCAAGAGAACCCTGGTGACCTGTGCGTTGCCTTATGCCAATGGCCCGGTGCATATCGGGCATCTTGCCGGAGTATATGTGCCGGCAGATATTTATGTGAGATATCTCCGTCTTCGCGGAGAGGATGTGCTGTATGTGTGCGGCAGCGACGAGCACGGCGTGCCCATCACCATCAAGGCGCGCCAGCAGGGCTGCTCCCCCCAGGATATTGTGGACAAGTATCACAGTATAATCAGCGACAGTTTCAAGGCCCTGGGCATCAATTTCGACATCTATGGCCGCACTTCGTCGAAGATTCACGAGAAGAATGCTTCGCAGTTCTTCCGCAAACTCTACGACGAGGGCAAGTTCGTCACCCGGGAAAGTGAGCAGTACTACGACCCGGAGGCAAAGACCTTCCTTGCCGACCGATACATCGTGGGGACCTGCCCCAAGTGCGGCAACGAGAATGCCTACGGCGACCAGTGCGAGAAGTGCGGGTCTACCCTAAGTCCCGAAGAACTCATCAACCCTCATTCCAAACTCAGCGGTGCGGAACCGATAAAGAAAAAGACTACCCACTGGTATCTTCCACTGCAGGACTACGAGCCCTGGCTTCGTGAATGGATACTGGAAGGCCACAAGGAATGGCGTTCCAATGTTTACGGCCAGGTGAAGAGCTGGCTGGACGGCGGCCTGCAGCCCCGTGCCGTCACCCGCGACCTCGACTGGGGCGTCCCCGTGCCCGTGGAAGGTGCCGAGGGGAAGGTGCTCTACGTATGGTTCGATGCCCCCATCGGCTATATCTCCAATACCATCGAGCTCCTGCCGAATGACTGGGAGAAGTGGTGGAAGAGCCCCGACACCAAGCTGGTGCATTTCATAGGCAAGGACAATATCGTGTTCCACTGCATAGTGTTCCCTTCTATGCTCAAGGCCTATGGCGACGGATTCATCCTTCCGGATAACGTGCCTGCCAACGAGTTCCTGAATCTCGAGGGCGACAAGATTTCCACCTCCCGCGGCTGGGCCGTCTGGGCGCACGAGTATGTGCAGGATTTCCCTGGCAAGGAGGATGTGCTGCGTTATGTGCTCACCGCCAATGCTCCTGAGACCAAGGATAACGACTTCTCCTGGAAAGAGTTCCAGACCCGCAACAATTCCGAGCTGGTAGCCATTTTCGGTAATTTCGTAAACCGTGCTGTGGTGCTGACTCACAAATATTTCGAGGGGCGTGTGCCTGCTGCGGGAGAGTTGACCGATGTGGACCGGGAGACTCTTGCCGAGGTTCCGGCGCTGCGCGAGAGTATAGAGAAGAATATCGAAAACTACCGTTTCCGCGAGGCGCTCAAGGATGCGATGCAGATTGCGCGCCTTGGCAACAAGTACATTTCCGACAGCGAGCCGTGGAAGCTTGCGAAGACGGATCTGGCGCGTACTGGCACCATACTGAACGTATGCCTGCAGCTCTGCGCGGATCTTGCCATCGCTTTCGAGCCGTTTACACCATTTGCCTGCGAGCGCCTGCGTAAAATGCTGAACATTAAGCCCTCCGCGAAAAGCAAAGGGCCGGGCCGTGTCCCGCAAGGGGAGCCCGGTCCCGGCATTGCTTTTCCGAAGGCTGACGCGCCCGGCAATGGCGGCCACTCCGCTACCGCCACGCTCGAGCCCGCTCAAAAAACTTCCGTGGCCGCCATTGACGGTCCGGAAGCTGATGCGCCAGTCGTTGGCTGGGAACAACTGGGTACAGCCGATATTCTGCCGGAAGGGCATCAGTTGGGTGAGGCCGAACTGCTGTTCGCGAAGATCGAAGACGAAGCCATCCAGAAGCAATTGGACCGTTTGGCTGCAATTCGGGCGCAGAAAGAGGCGGAGGCAAAGGCCGAGCTTGCGAAGCAGGTGACTCCGCAGAAGGAAGAATGCAGTTTCGAGGACTTCGAGAAGATGGACATCCGCACCGCGACTGTCCTTGAGGCGGAGCGTGTGCCCAAGACCGACAAACTGCTCAAGCTTACCATAGACACCGGCATCGACAAGCGCGTTATCGTCTCCGGCATCGCCGAATACTACAGCCCCGAAGATATGCTCGGAAAGCAGGTCTGCATCCTCGCCAATCTCAAGCCCCGCACCATCAAGGGGATCGAGAGCAAGGGCATGATTCTCATGGCCAAGCAGAACGACGGGAAGATGCGCTTCATAACTCCGCAGGAAGTCGTGGTCAACGGAGCCCAGGTAGGCTAGATCAGAATCTCGGAGATGTATTTCCTGTAGGCAGTAGGGGTCATGCCCTTTGCCTGCAGGAATTTTCTGTTGAAGTTGGACTTGTTGTTGAAGCCGCAGTTCCAGCAGATTTCACTGACGCTCATGGCACTGGATTCAAGTTCGCGGCAGGCCCTGGAGATCCGCAGTCCGTTGAGGTAGCTGATATAGGAAAGGTTTGTGTGTTTCTTGAAGAAATGCGAGAAAGCCGATTCGGACATGTCTACGAGCGATGCGACTTCCGAGAGCCGGATGGTTTCGCCAAGGTGCTTCCTGGACCAGTCCATGACCTTGGCTATCCTGCGAGAACGGGACGCCCTGATGCCTGAGTCGGAATCTCCCAGCACCGAGAATTCCCTTTCCGCCATGGAGTTAAGCAGATGCAGGAAGGCCAGGGTAGCGTCGAAGCCTTTTGCATTTGCAAGCGCAAGGGTTTCCTGCACCAGAGGGTCCGATTCGGAAAGATGATACTTTGCTGCCGGAACGATATTTTTGAGGAATGATTCTATTTTGCGGAACTGTTTCAGCCTTATCATGGGGAATTCCAGCATTTTCCCGGAGAATTGGATGGTTATGACGCGGTTCCCCTCTTCCCGCGCCTTCCATACATGGGGCACGAAAGGGGTGATAACTATCAGATCCATGCCATAAAACGCCTCCTGGCGTGTCCCGATAATGTGTGTGCCGTCGGAATGGAGAATAAGATTTATCTCGTATTCTTCGTGGCAATGGATAGGGTAGTCGAACTTGGCGTTTATGTGGTCCAGGACTACATACAGGTCGTCGCTTTCGACGGGCGTTATTTCCTCTTGTATGCTTTTCATCTTTGCAAATGTAGGAAAAATTCAAAATAGTATCAATCTTTTACTCTATTGTAAAAAAAAAGCCCGAAATTGTCCCTTATATTTGTATCGCACTAAACTATAATGAAAATGCACAGTTCAGGAATTGGCACCATCGATGTGATAATCATTGTCGTTTACCTGCTTTTCATCATCTGGTGGGGGCTGCGTAACGGCAAGAGCTCGAATGCCGGATCATACTTTCTTGCCGGACGGGGGATGCCGTGGTTCATAATAGGGCTGTCGCTCTTTGCGGCCAGCATTTCCAGCACCACGCTGATCGGGCAGACCGGCGACGCCTACGCTACCGGTATAGCCGTTTTCAATTACAACCTTACCGGCGTATGGGTCCTGGTTTTCTTCGCCATATTCCTTTTACCTTTATATATCAGATCAGGGGTTTTCACCATTCCTGAATTTCTGGAGAAGCGCTTCGACAGCAGGTCCCGTTATTACTTCTCCGCAATCAGCATAATTGGGAACATTTTCCTGGATGCCGCCGGAGCCCTCTATTCGGCGGCCCTGATTCTCAAGCTCCTCTTTCCGGAAGTCGAGTTATGGGTGTTCGTACTTGTATTCGCAGTGATTGCTGCGTCATATACTATCCCGGGAGGCCTTTCCGCAGCCATTAATACCGACCTGATTCAGGCTGTGGTCCTTCTTGCAGGTTCCGTCGCGATGATGATAATCTGCTATGCCAAGGGGGGAGGGGAATACTTCGCCGGTCTTATGGAGAACGGCGATGTGGCGGCGAAACTCGTCAGGCCGCTTTCAGACTCCTCCACTCCCTGGCTGGGTCTCCTTGTAGGCATGCCAGTGCTCGGCATCTATTTCTGGGCCAACAACCAGACCCTGGTGCAGCGGGTGCTCAGCGCCAGGAACGTAAACCAGGGCCGCATCGGAGTGATGCTGGCGGGCTTCCTCACCCTTTGCACGCTGTTTATCTTCAATATCCCAGGAGTCATGGCGCGCAAGTTCTTCCCCGGAATCGAAAATCCCGACATGATATATCCCACCATGGTTCTCAAGCTGATGCCCGCCGGAATCCTCGGACTGATGCTCTCCGCCATGCTGGCTGCTCTCACCTCTACCTTGAGCGCCATTCTCAATTCGGCTTCCACCTTGTTCACCATGGACTTCTATGCCAAGTTCGACAAGAAGGCGGATCAGAAGAAACTTGTGCGGGTCGGAAAGATTTCCGCTCTCGTCATAATCATAATAGCCACACTGTGGGCTCCTAACATCGAAAAGTTCGGCTCCCTGTTGAAATACTATCAGGAGATGCTTTCCTACATTTCCCCGCCCATTGTGGCCACCTTCCTGATGGGTGTGTTCTTCAAGCGGACCAATGCCCGCGGGGCGTTCGCCGGCCTTCTTTCGGGGCTTGCGCTGGCTGTCGTCCTGCTGTTCTGGCGCGATGCCATCTTCGGGAATATGCACTTCCTGTTCATCGTGCCCATACTGCTGATTTTCAGCATGCTGGTAATCTGGCTGGTGAGCCTCGCCACGGGCAGGCCTTCTCCCGAAAAACTGGAGAACACCACCTTCAGTCTCGAAGACTACAGGGCCGAGACCGTCGAACTCAAAAAGGAAAAGTGGTGGAAGAATTACAGGGTCATGGCCGCCGGTCTCATGGTAATGAGTTTTATACTATTATTCATTTTCAGATAATGAAACTGCTAAGATACGGGGGAAACCCCATCCTCTCTCCGAATCCCGCGAACGAGTGGGAGAATCTGGTGGTCTGCAATCCGGGAGTCATTCTGGATGACGGCGTTTTCTACATGCTCTACCGTGCCGCAGGGGACGATGAGAAACACGTGATACGCTTCGGACTGGCCACCAGCACCGACGGATTCCATTTTCAGCGTGTCAGCGACCGGCCCGTGTTCGGCCCCAGCGCCGACGGCCCGGACAGCGGCTGCGTGGAAGATGCCAGGATCGTCAAGTTCGGTGATACTTTTTATGTCACATATGCATACAGGCCCATGGCTCCCGGCCGCTACTGGACTTTCCCTCACGATATGGTGCTGAAACCGGACGTGGACGAGTTCGCCCCCATGGCTCTGAGGGAGAACCTCGGGAACACAGGCCTGGCATGTACTCGCGATTTCCGCAATTTCAGGCGGCTTGGACGCATCACTTCCGCCGTCCAGGACGACAGGGACGTGATCCTGTTCCCCCAGAAGATAGGCGGCAGATTCGCGATGCTCCACAGGCCGAAACAGACTTCCGCCACCAGGTTCCCTTCGATCTGGCTGAAATTCTCGGACGATCTGCTGAACTGGGAAAGTGCCGAAGATCATCTTCTCATCGAAGGCCGTCCGGGCACGAAGGAAGAGAAGATAGGGGGAAGCACGCCTCCCATTCTCACCGACCGCGGTTGGCTGGTGCTCTATCACGGAGTTGCGGACGGAGGACTTGCCGACTATACCGTATGGGCCATGCTGCTGGACCGCGACAATCCGCTCAAGGTGCTGGCCCGTACCAGGGAACCGATACTCGAGCCGGAGCTTCCTTTCGAAAGGGAAGGCTTCTACCCGGGATGCGTCTTTCCGACGGGGAATGTCGTGAAGGACGGTATTCTCTACGTCTACTACGGCGGTGCCGACAGATATGTGGGAGTGGCCACATGTCCGGTAAGCGAACTACTTGATTTTATGGATAATCAATAATCAGAACAACAATGAAAAAGAGTCTTTTATGCTTTTTCTTTGCGGTCCTTTGCCTTTTGGCTCCGAGCGCGGCCCTTGCCCAGACCACGGGCCGTGTGTCCGGAAAGGTGAATGACCAGTACGGCAACCCCGTCGTCGGAGCTGCCGTGCTCGTAGGTGGCACGAACAAGTACTCGGTCACCTCGGCAAACGGATCCTGGGCTATCGACGGAGTGGCTTCCGACGCCGTGATCACCGTCAGCTGCCTGGGCTATGAAGATGCCAGCGTTGCAGTCAACGGCAGGGCTGTCATCGACATCGTTCTCGACGAATCCTCCTTCATGCTCGAAGAGACAGTCGCTATCGGTTACGGACGCATGAAAAAAAGCGACCTCACTGGTTCGGTGGCATCGCTTGATCCGGAAAACCTCGTTTCCAAACCCTCCAATTCCATTGAAAGCCTGATGCAGGGACGTGTGGCAGGCGTGCAGGTTACCAACAACTCACAGGAACCCGGTGCTGCTTCCGTGGTGCGCATCCGCGGCAACTCGTCGGTAAGGGGCTCGAACGCTCCGCTGCTCGTCGTGGACGGATTCCCTTTCGGGGATGCAGGCAACCTGGCGCAGATCAACCCTCAGGACATCGTTTCTATGGAGGTCCTGAAGGATGCGAGCGCATCCGCCATCTATGGTTCCCGAGGCGCCAACGGCGTAATCCTCATCACGACCACCAAGGCTTCCGCCAACCGTACCAGCATCAGCGTGCGCCAGCAGACCACCCTCTCGCAGATGACTTCGGAACTCAATATCTGGCGGGACCCGGTGCTGATGGCCATTACCCAGAACGAAGCCAAGACCAACGCGGGGCTCACCCCTCTGTATGTCGGTGCAGTGAACTCTGCGGGCATTTACTATCCTTCCATAGAGGAGTTGCAGACTACCTGGACCACCAATACCGACTGGGCTGACCTCGTTCTCAGGGACGTTCCCGTGTCCGACAACACCACGGTGCAGGTGCGCAGTTCCAACGACAGGACCAACTTCGTGGCAAGCGCCAACTACTTCCGCGACAACGGCGTCTTCGTGGACGACTACTACCAGAAGTACGGCGGAAAGTTCTCCGTAGACCACAAGGTGTTCGACAACCTTACGCTCAAACTGGGCGCCAACGTGGTCCACGGCAACCGCAACTACAATCCCGGCCGTTCCTTCAACCGCAACCCCATCTTCCCGGTCTACGACGACGAAGGTAACTACTGGCTGTACAGCGCCAGCGATTACTATCATCCGATAGCTCTGAAGGAGCTTTCCAAAAACACGAAGGAAGGCACCGACGTCATTGCGAATGCAGGTTTAGAGTGGAAGATGTTCGAAGGCTTCACTCTCACCAGCCAGCTCAACTACAAGCACGGCGAGACTGTGCAGGACGTCTACAACCCCAACGTGTATTCCGAAACTGGAAACTTCAACAACGGTTACGGCCAGATAAGCAACTGGAAGGACGACAATCTGGTGGTCGACGTCTACGGCACCTACGACAAAGTGTTCGCGGAGAAACATCACCTGACCGCGATGCTCGGCTATTCCTACGAGCACTACAAGTCCCGTTCGTCGAGCCTTACGGGCGTGGAATTCGTCAATGAAACCCTCGGCAACGAAAACCTGCAGGCCGGAAATCCCGAACTCTACAGGATTACCAACGGGCTCTCCGAGAGTGAACTGGTTTCCGGACTCACACGTTTCAACTACGGATACGACAACCGTTATCTCGTGACTTTCACCGCCCGTGCGGACGGCTCGTCAAAATTCGGTGCGGGCAACAAGTGGGCGTTCTTCCCCTCCGGGGCCTTCAGCTGGAACGCACATAACGAGAGCTTCCTCAAGGACGTGAAGCAGATCGACGCGCTCAAGTTCCGTGCTTCCTACGGTATCTCCGGCAACCAGGGCATTTCGCCCTACCAGACGCTCAGCCGTTTCGGTCAGCACAAATACTACTACAATGGCTCGTGGATGACCGCCATCGGCCCCGGTTACAAATCCGGCACGACGGGTGAGAGCGGCATCTATGCAGTCTGGAGCGGTATCGCCAACGAGAATCTCAAATGGGAGACGACTTCCCAGCTCGACCTTGGCATGGACGTCAGCCTTTTCGGCAACAGGCTCAATCTCACCGTAGATGTCTACGACAAGATTACCGACGGCCTGCTCCGCGAGCGTAACATCGCCCCTTCCTCCGGTTTCGACCGTATGTGGGTGAACGACGGAAAGATACGCAACCGCGGCGTGGAGGCCACCCTGGACGGTATCATCTACTCTGACAGGGATTGGAAAATCGGAGCCACCGCGGTGTTCTCGCACAACCGCAACAGGGTCGTAAGCCTTGGCAACGCCATCGAGGCCGGCCTCATGACCGATCCCAATACCGGAATGCAGTATGAGTATTCCGGAAACAGCCTCGGGCAGTTCCGCGGATATACCAATATCCTTGCCATCGACCAGCCCATGTTCGTATTTTACGGATACAAGGTCGACGGTATAGTGCAGAGCCTGGAAGAGGGCCTTACCGCCGGACTTACCGGCAACGATGCCGAAGCGGGCGAGTTCAAATATGTCGACTTCGACGGCAGCGGCACCGTGGATGAAAGCGACCGTACCATCATAGGCGATCCGAATCCGGATTTTCTCGCTTCCCTGAGTCTCGACGTAAGCTGGAAGAATTTCGACGCCAGCATCTTCTTCAACGGCGTGTTCGGAAACGACGTGATCAACACCCAGCGTTTCGGTCTGCCTTCCAACAACCCTCTCCGCTGGACTTCCGACAATCCGAACAACGATTATCCCAGCCTGCGTGACGACCGCTCCACCAAGTTTTCCGAATGGTGGGTGGAAGACGGTTCCTTCGTCCGCATTCAGACAGTCTCCTTCGGATACACGCTTCCGCTGCGGGGAAAACTGTCCTTCATGGACAGCCTCCGTTTCTACGTGAATATTGACAATCTCTACACTTTCACTAAATTTACAGGCTACGACCCCGAGGTCGGCGCAAACGGGATTTACAGCGGGGGATATCCCCGTCTGAGAAAGTGGACTTTCGGAATCGACTTTAACTTTTAATGAATACAGCCATGAATAACAAGATTTCAGCTTTGTTGATTGCAGCTTTACTCTTTGCGGGCTGTTCTTTGAATGAATATCCTTACGGCTTCTATTCGGAGGGCAATTTCTACAAGACCCCTGCGGATGCGGAGTCTGCCACCATGTATATCTACGATGCCATCACCTATATCGAGTATTCCCGCGCCATCGTATTCCTCGGAGGCATGAACTCCGATGAACTCGATCCGAAAGGTGACGCCACGCCCTCGGTCCGGGACCTGGACGCCTGGAGCCAGAACAACTTCAAGACGAATACCACGCTGGGCAACTTCTTCAAGTATTCATACATCACCATAAACAGGGCGAACGCCGTAATCAAGAACGTTTCCGGCATGGATCTCGACGAGAATCTGCGCAACCGTTATGTGGGCGAAGCCTACTTCATGCGCGCATACTCGTATTTCAATCTCGCCCGCAATTTCGGACGTGTTCCCGTGCACATGGATGTGGTCGCCAAGCTTGAAGACACCCAGGCCGGACTCCCCGAAAGCCTGGACGCCATGTGGAACTACGTGATCTCCGATCTCGAAGAAGCCATCAGGCTCCTGCCCTATTATGCCAAGCCGGAACCCGGGCGTGCGGACAAGGCCGCAGCGCAGTCCCTGCTTGCCAAGACCTACCTGTATCTCGCCTCGGCCAAGGATTACGATACGCCCCAGTATTCCTCCATGTCCTTTGATGTGGACCAGTATTACGCCAAGGCGGCCGAGTATGCAGGATACGTGGTGGACAATGCGGAACAGACGACCTATCACTTCGACGACGACCTCATGCATATCTACGATGTGAACTACCCTGACGGGCCGGAGCACATCTTTATAATGAGCATGGACCGTACCGGAGAGACGGAAGGACAGTACTCGAAGATTTCCAAGATGTACATTCCGTACATTTCCGGAAGTACCGTCTACCTGAAGCAGGGAGATACCGAGAATCTGGTCCCTACCCACGACGGATGGTCGGAGTACAAGACCAACATCGATTTCTACAATTCATACGAGACGGGCGATCTCCGCAAGGACTGGCTCATCTGCAGGGAAGTATACGATGCCACCGGAGCCGTGGCCGCTTCCTATCCCGGAGCCCTGACCTATCCGTTCTGCCGCAAGTACATCGATCCGGCATTCAACGGCGACAAGACGTCCACGAAACCTTTCCTGATCCGTTTCTCGGACATCGCCCTGACTTACGCCGAAGCCGCAGGCCCCGGCGCCAAGTCTTACGAACTTGTGAATTACATACGTCACAGGGCCGGTCTTGGAGACCTTGCTCCCGGCCTTTCCGTCGCGGATTTCCGCAAGGCTGTGATCAAGGAGCGCGTCTATGAACTCGCGTTCGAGGGCAACATAACCTACGACCTCCGGCGTACATGCAGCCTGCACACCGTAGCTGCCGTACAGGGGCAGGGTATCACCAACGAAGAAGATGTTCTCTTCTATCCCATACCTTCCATCGAGACGGATCTCAATCCTAACATCCAGTAATCATGAAAAGCAAGTTATTATTCATAGCATTGGGCGCTCTCACCCTCCTGAGCGCATGCACCAAGGATCCTTGGGCGGATGTAGAGAAAGGAGAATGGAACAACGACCATAAGATTCTCGACATCAAGTTCTCGGGACAGGCCGGCAAGGCCGCCATCAAGGAGGTCGATGAAACTACCGGAACGATCACCGTCCAGCTTGTCTCCAACCTCGTGGCCGACAAGTCCAAGGTGGGCATCGAGGTCCTGGACCTGTCGTACAAATCCAAGGCCGACGTAGAGCGTGGCCAGACGATGGATTTCAGCGGTGACGCCCCCACCATCAAGGTGACGTCCGCCACCGGGAAGTCCCGTGTGTATACAATAGACATGACCGAGTTTACCGAACCTCTCATCGGCAAGTATGCCATAACCGGTTCCAAGATCTGGGGAGGCACGGGCCCCATGTACGGCGGCTCCGCACTCTTCGATCCCGTGGCGAAAGCCTCCTGCTGGAATTCCGAAGGTTATGGCCCTGCCGCCGAGTATGACGACTATCTGGAATTCACCCTGGAGGATTTCACTCCGGACGGCAATCCCACCGGCAAATGCATTCACTACGGCGGCGTAGACGGTAAGCACTGGAACTGCCTGTTCATGGCGGATCAGAATCCTCTCGAGGTCATGGATATCGACGTTCACAAATGGTATCGCAAGATTCCCGTGGGCGAAAGCACCTGGACCCATGATGTGGCCAGCGGCAACATCATCTTCACTGCCGCCGACGGGACCGTCAGCAAGGGTGTCATGGTGGAAGCCGGCGAGTATCAGGTCTACAAGGACGAAACCAGGGACATGAAGATTACCATCGAAAAGAAGGCCTTCCTGTTCACCATCACCCTCGAAGACGGTGCCGCCGACGACTGGACCAACATCTACAGCAATTACGACATGCTGGTTGCAAGGCCGCGTGCGTATTTCGTCATGGTGGAGCCCGTGGACGGCATCCCTTCCGCTTCCGCGACCGAGGGCACCGAGGGCAAGAACACTGTCACCCCTCCCGATGACACTCCCGAGGAAGCCCTCGACCTGGCGGGCGACTGGGAGGTCAAGGAACTCTGGGTATATGGCGGAGCCAGCGGATGCGTGACCAAGGACAAGGCGGAAAGCAAGAGCTGGTGCTGGAACAACTGCAACAACGAGCTGGACAACATCCTCAGTTTTACTCCTTCTGCCGAAGGTTCCCTCAGCGGCAAACTCAACTATACTGCCGGCGCCGACGGAAGGTACTGGGATTACATGTATGTAGGAAATAAAGCCGGGGTACCCCAGAACATAGATTGCAGTGAGTGGTACGGATGGCTGCCTCATGCAGAGACCTCCTACACCTACAATCCCAAGGACGAATCCAATCCCGACGGGGGAGTGCTGTCAGTCAAGATGAAGGGCGTGCTCAGCTACAATGTGCCTCTGCTTCTTCCCGGCGAATACGTGTTCCTCGGAAAATCCAAGCTTGTGATAAGCGACAATTGCATCGCCCTCGCCCTGCCTTTGTCGGAAAGCGCTTCGCCGGACACTACTTATCAGTGGACCGATTATGACAGGTTCGTACACAGCCCGCTGCTCTATGTGATGGTGTTCGAAAAACTGGAGGCGGGCGACTGATGAAGCGTTACCTGATACCGATTCTTCTCGCAGCCATCCCTCTTTGCTTTTCCTGCAAGGGGGATGGGCCTGCGGAGAAGGATGACAACGAAGTGGAAACGACAGTCCTGAAGCTGGTCGATCCCGAAGCGACCCCTGAGACCAAGGCCCTGTATTCCAACCTGTGGGCCATCCGGGAGAAAGGGTGGATGTTCGGGCATCAGAGCGACCTGGTCTGTGGCAGGAACTGGGAATATGAGGAGGGCGGATCCGACACCAGGGCGGTGTGCGGGGATTATCCTGCGGTTTTCGCCGTTGACGTAGCCTCGTTCATGGACGGGCGCAAGGCGGCTTTCCAGGATACTCTGGAAAATCCGGTGAAACGCCGTACGATAAAGGAAGCCTACGACCGCGGAATGGTGGTGATGGCCTGCCTTCATCTGAACAACCCTCTTACCGGGGGCGATGCCTGGGACAACTCCAGCAACAAGGTGGCCGCTTCCATCCTCGAAAAGGGCAGTGAAACCAATATCCTGTTCGACAGCTGGCTGGACAATCTGGCCGCGCTTTCGCGGAGCCTGAAAGGCGGCGACGGGGTGCAGATCCCCATAATCCTGCGTCCTTTCCACGAACATGGCCATGAGTGGAGCTGGTGGGGACGTTCCTGTACGACGGCTGCTGAATACGTGGCTTTATGGCGGTATCTGGTGGACGGAATGATTGCCAGGGGAGTGCATAATTTCATCTATGCCTCTTCTCCCGCCATGAACTCCGAGCAGACGGAATCGGACTTTACCTACCGTTGGCCCGGGGACGATTACGTCGATTTCATGGGAATGGATTGCTATGTGGGACTGAACAACAATAAATTCCTGAACAACCTCAAACTCCTGAAGAAGGTGTCCGAAGAAAAGCTCAAGCCTGCCGGCGTGACAGAAATCGGCGTAGAGCATTTTTCCGCAGAGGATTACTGGATAAAGAACATAGCGGCTCCCATGGCGAACCGCAAGATGAGCATGCTGGTTACATGGACGAATGAATACTCTCCGATGGGACAGGACAGGAACTACTTTTCGGTATTCCCCGGGCATCCGTCGGAGGGATCTTTCAGGGAAATGTATTCCCGTCCGGACACCTTTTTCTGCGAAGACCTGCCTGACATGTACGTCATGGCGGAAAACATAACAGTTGAATGATGAAGAGTTTAGTTATCGCCGCCCTGATGGCGGCACCCCTGTTGCTGAGCTGCAGCAAACCGGAAAGCGGCAAAGAAGAACCTGCGGAAGCCGGGGAAGTGGTGCTGAGCATGGCCGATCCTTCCGCCACCGCCGAAACCAAGGCCCTTTATTCGAATCTCTGGGCTATCAGGGACAAGGGCTGGATGTTCGGCCATCACGACGATTTGATGTATGGCCGCAAATGGTATGGCGAACAGGGAGCTTCGGACACCAAGGCTGTATGCGGGGATTATCCTGCAGTTTATGCCCTGGACCTGGCTTCATTCATGGACGAGAGAGCCGAGACCGAACTCGATGACAACGCTCTCCGGATAAGGTGCATGAAGGATGCCTATAATCGCGGAATGGTGATTATCGCCTGTATGCACCTGAACAACCCTCTGACCGGCGGAGATGCCTGGGACAACTCGAACAGGCAGGTGGTCGCCGAAATACTCAAGGAGGGCAGCGCCGTCAGGACCAAGTTCAATTCCTGGCTGGACCGTCTTGCAAGGCTTGCGGTCAACCTGAAAGGAGCCGACGGCAAGAATATCCCCATAATAATCCGGCCGTTCCACGAGCATACCCAGGAATGGAGCTGGTGGGGATCCTCCTGCACGACCGAAAAGGAATTCAAGGAACTCTGGCAGTATTTCGTGAACTACATGAAGGCTTCCGGAGTGCACAGTTTCATCTATGCGATCTCTCCCCAGATGGACAAGGCCAGGACCGAATCCGATTTCCTCTTCCGCTGGCCGGGAGATGAATATGTCGATTTCATAGGGATGGACTGTTATCAGGGCATCAACAACAATGTTTTCGTGAACAATCTCAAGGTGCTCGGCAAGTTGTCCTCCGGCAAGATGAAACCTGCCGGCGTCACCGAAACCGGAGTGGAAGGTTTCAAACAGGAAGATTACTGGACCACCAACATAGCGGCTCCCATGGCGAACCGCAAGATGAGCCTGCTGGTTACATGGCGCAACAAATACGACCCCATGGAACAGGGCAGCCACTATTTCTCGGTCTTCCCGGGACACGTGTCCGAGAATTCGTTCAAAACCATGTATGAGCGTTCGGACACATTCTTCTGCAATGATCTTCCCGACATGTACGTCCCAGCCGAAAACATATCCGTAAAATGAAAAGACTGTCCGTTTTTATCGCCTGTCTGACAATGGCCGCCGTTTCCTGCACCGATATCACCCGTGTCACGGTTACCGGAGATGTCATCAATCCCTGCTATCTCGGAAACGGGATAGAATGGGACCCATACGATGAGGCGCTCTCCTGGGGCAGCCCGCTCTCGGACGCTGACTGGAACACACTCTACGAGCGCCTGGACTACATGCGTCCGCAGTATGTGCGCTGCATGATCAACAGCCCCTTCACCTACTACGACGGCAAAGGCTTTGATATCGGACGCAATTCGGACGGCCTGAAGAAGCTGCTGCAATACTGCCAGAGCCGTGGAGTGATGGTCGTCTATGGTGAATACAATCCTCCGTCCTGGGATATGAAAGGCTCCGAAGCCTGGGTGAAGGCTTCGGTGAAACATCTTGACTGGCTGGTCAACGGGAATGGCTTCGACTGCATCAGGCATTTCGTGATTTTCAATGAGCCCGACGGAAACTGGGCCTCCACGAACGGAGACTTCGCCTTCTGGAAGAAGATGGTGAAGGAATTCCGCGCCGAAATGGACAAGTATGCCGGCCTGAAGGACAAGGTGGACATCGCCGGCCCGGATGCGGTGATAGACTACAGCAATCCCGACTCCGAATATGACTATGCCGGATGGCTGGAAGCAACTGTGGAAAGTGTGCCTGAGGTGGGCATCTACGACATGCACGCCTATCCGGGACAGAGATATGTGAGGAGCGGAGAGTTCTGTGCCCGGCTCAAGGAACTCAAGGCCTTGGTGGACAAGCCCATAATACTCGGAGAAGCCGGGTTCAAGTATTTCTCCGACCCCGCGGATTCCGCCCTGGCCGCAGAATACTGGCGCCGTGTGGAAGGGCATCCCTTTACCAGGGGCTCCGACTGCAACATGCTGGTATACGACAGTTTCTACGCCCTCGACATGCCGCTGCTGCTGATCAGCGTGATGAATTCCGGCTTTTCCGGCGCAGCTGCCTGGATGCTGGACGATGCCATGCATTCCTCCGGAGATTCGGGAAAGACCGAGGATATCAAGCTCTGGGGTATGTGGAACATACTCGGAAGTGAAGTGTTCGGGGATCCTTCCCAGGAGGAAATCCGCCCGTGGTATTACAGCTGGAGTCTGATGTGCCGCAATTTCCCCTCGGGAAGCGAGATACTGCGCATTGGGGAGTCCCTTCCCGAAGGCGTTGCCGCGACGGCTGCAAGGACCCCGGACGGCAGCTATTCGGTGGCGATGGTGAACTTCGGAGACAAGGACAGGAAAATCAGCTTGAAACTCCCTGAGGAATGCAGCGGCTACAGCCTGCAGTTCTATTCCGACAAACTTGAGAAGCGGCCCGCCCCCGCCTCCGACAGGCAGGATTTCATTCTTCCTGCCCGGACTTTTGCTATATTTGCCGCAGAATGAAAAGATTTGTCCTGATACTGGCCGCAATGCTGTCCCTCGGGGTCGGCGCGGCAGCCAAAGTGACGCTCCCCGGCTTGCTTGGGAGCGGGATGGTTTTGCAGAGAAACAGCGTGGTCGAAATCTGGGGTGCCACCGACGGCGACAGGGCCGTGAAGGTGGTCACGTCCTGGAACGGTGCCAAATACAGCGCGAAACCCGATGCCGGGGGCAACTGGAGCGTAAAAGTGTCCACTCCGGAGGCCGGAGGCCCCTACAGCATAAGTATCAGCGACGGCGACAGGATACTCCTGAACGACATCCTTGTCGGCGAAGTCTGGATATGCAGCGGCCAGTCCAATATGGAAATGCCTCTCGGTGGCTGGGATCATCAGAGAGTTAAAGACGCATACGAGACCATCAACGATGCTGCGTCCACCCCTCTGGTCAGGATGTTCACCGTGAAAAGGCACAATGCCGACACCCCTCAGGAAGATTGCACCGGGGAGTGGAAAAGGAGCACTCCCGACGCCCTCCGCTATTTCAGCGCCACGGCTTATCATTTCGGAAAGACGCTCTCCCGTTTCATGCCGGATGTCCCCATAGGACTGGTGGCCTCCGTATGGGGCGGAACTCCAATTGAGGCGTGGATGAGCGTCGCAACCCTGGAATCCATCCCCGGAATCAATCTTCCACTGTCCAAGAGCCTGTATTGGGATGTGGTGCATACCGGACAGCTTTATAACGGGATGATCTATCCTCTTCGCAGGTTCACCGCTCGCGGTTTTATCTGGTATCAGGGAGAAGCCAACCTGGTGAATGCCGGCGATTATGCGGCACTGACGGTGGCGATGGTGAACGAATGGCGTACTCTCTGGGGAAATCCCGAGATGCCTTATTATCTCGTGCAGATAGCGCCCCATAGCTATGACAATCCGGACGGCACAGGTCTCCCGCTGCTGGTCGAGCAGCAATACAGGATCCCCGGCCTGCTGCCGCATTCCGCAGTTGCGGCCACTACGGACATAGGCCACAGGGACTGCATCCATCCGCCGTACAAGAAGGAAGTGGGGGAGAGGCTGGCATGGCTCGCCCTGGCAAGGGATTACGGTGTACGGGACCTGCCGGTGACGCCCACCTACAGGAGCATGAAAGTCGAAGGCGGCAGTATCCGGCTGAGTTTCGACGGGGTGTCCACCATAGGGAACTGCTTCCGAGTTCACGGCCCGAAGGAGAAACTGGTGCTGAAGGGCTTCGAGATTGCCGGAGAGGACGGAGTCTGGCACGACGCCACTGCGGAGATAGACTGGAAGACGAACGATATTATAGTTTCCTGCCCCGAGGTCCCCTCTCCCGTGGCGGCACGCTATGCCTTTCACAACTGGCCCGGGGAGGCGAACGTAGTCACCGACAACGGACTCCCGCTGCCTATGTTCAGAACTTCCTTATGATGCTTATGCCGTCCCTGAGCGGCAGGATGACGACCTCCACGCGGGGGTCGTTTTTTACGTGCTCGTTGAAGGCGCGCAGAGCTTGCGTCTTGGCATCGCTGCAGTTTTCATCGTAGGGCTTGCCTCCGAGGAGTACGTCATCGGCGATGATGATCCCGCCTGGACGGAGTTTGGGGAGGATGGCTTCGTAGTAGTCGATGTATTCTCTTTTGTCGGCGTCGATGTAGGCGAGGTCGTAGGGCCCGGGAAGCCTTGTCAGCGTCTCCAGGGCGGGGCCGGTGTGAAGCCGTATCCTGTTTTCCAGGCCGGCATCCCTCCATCCCTTCCTTATCATGTCTTCCAGTTCGTCGTCTATCTCAAGGGTGTCGAGCAGACCGTCTTCCGGAAGGCCGGAGGCGATGCAGGCGGCGGAATAGCCGGTGAATGTGCCTATCTCGAGAGCCCTGCGGACGCCGCCGATCCGTGTGAGCATCGTGAGAAGCCTTCCCTGTACCGGCCCGCACATCATGCGCGGGTAGTTGGTATGCATGTGGGTCGCCGCCTCTATTTTCTGCAGATCGTCTCCGAACGGAGTGCTGTGGGCGAGCAGGTACTTTTCAAGTGGGGAGGACATGCTATTTTCTCTTGATGCTGCGGAGTTCGTGGGTGTCGGTCGAGATGACCATCTCTATCTTTTTGTCGGAAGAGGAGGACGTGATTTCTATCCTGCAATTCTCGAAAGGCCTGGCAGCCAGGAATGCGTCCAGCGCCGTCTGCCTTTCGGTGTGTATGGGTCCGACAGGCTTTGAGCATATGGCTTTCAGCCCGCGGTAGGCCACTTTGTCTGACTCCATCGCCTTGTTGATGTATTCCTGCAGGATGTCGATATATGCCGGAAGATACACCAGTTCGTCTCCCCCCGTCATATAAGCCGGTGCTATTGGAATCATCACTACGTCGAAACCCTGCCTCAGCTGGTTTTCATCATCCGGATCTCCGCTTTTTGTAAGCGTCATATATGTGAAATCGGCATCGAAGGTAAAGCGTACGAAATAGTAGAGACTGGTGTATCGGTCGCGGGTGTAATCGGTTACGGTGCAGAACTCATATGGAGAAACCATCCAGCGGCTGGTTATCTCTTCTTTCAATACTGCATCGAACAGCTCCTGACCGGTCAGGACCACACGTGTCGTGCGGGAGGGAAAGTCTTCGAGACGCGCCTTGCGCGTATATATGCGTCCTTGTCCGTATGCGGCCGCTCCGCAAAGGACGAGGAGCAGAACAAGCAAATATTTTTTCTTAGTGTTTCTCACGGAGGCAAATTTACACTTTATTTTATTATTTTTGTAATCTTATGAGTGAGTATATAGTATCTGCACGCAAGTACCGTCCGGATTCATTTGAAACCCTTATCGGACAGGACAACATAGCCAGGACGCTGAAGAATTCGATTCTCCGCGGCCAGCTGGCCCACGCCTATCTCTTCTGCGGTCCTCGCGGAGTAGGCAAGACCAGTACGGCGCGTATATTTGCCAAAACGATCAACTGCCTGCATCCTTCCGACAATATGGAACCGTGCGGGGAGTGCGAGTCTTGCGTTTCTTTCGCCGAAGGGCGCTCTTACTGCATCTACGAACTCGATGCCGCTTCCAACAACAGTGTCGAGGATATCAAGACCTTGATGGAAAAGGTGCAGATACCTCCGCAGGTCGGCAACTACAGCGTGTATATCATCGACGAGGTCCACATGCTCAGCCAGGCCGCTTTCAATGCATTTCTCAAGACCTTGGAAGAACCGCCGTCATATGCCATTTTCATTCTCTGTACGACCGAAAAGCACAAGGTTCTCCCTACAATTCTCTCTCGCTGCCAGACTTACGATTTCAACCGTATCGGCATCTCCGATATGGTTCGGAACCTCCGTGGGATTGCGGACAAGGAGGGAGTGAAGGTGGATGATGAGTCCCTGCACGTGATTGCCCAGAAGGCGGACGGCGCCATGCGCGATGCACTTACAATTTTCGACCAGACTGTCGCTTTCTGCGGCAATGACATCCATTATGCAGATGTGATCCGCAATCTTGGTGTACTGGACTACGACTATACTTTCAGGCTTGTGGATTTCTTCCTGTCCAAGGATTATGCCCACGCGCTTCTGGAATTTGACGATATCCTTTCCAAGGGCTTCAATGCTCTGCATTTCGTGTCGGCGCTAGGGGAACACTTCCGCAATCTGCTTGTTGCGCGTACCGGAGGACTGGACTCATTGCTCGACCTGCCGGAGTCGCTCAAGGGACGCTATCGTGAGCAGGCAGGGCGCTGTACCATCCAGTATATTTATGATTCCCTTGGCATTACGACTGCTTGCGAGGCAGGGTATAAGTCCAGCACCAACCAGCGCCTGCACATCGAATATGCCCTTATGAAACTGGCATTCCTTGGCGGCGTACCCGAAGGCAAAGATGTTGCGAAGCCTGCCGCCGCTCCGGTCAAGACCGCAGCTCCCGCACAGCAAGACGTCACAGCCACGGCACCTGCTGAAGAAGCGGCTCCAAAGCGCGGCAGCCGTGCAAGGAAGGTGATGTCCGGCCTCCTTTCCGGAGAGGAAGATACGGAAACCCCTGTTGCGGAACCTGCTCAGAAGGGGCTTTCCGCAGATTCTGAACATAAAATCCCCACGGATGACGAAATCCGGGCGAAGTGGCCTGCACTTGTCTCTGAGTGTGCCAAGGGGAAGCCCAGGCTGGAGTATGCCTTGAACAGTGCGTCTCTCTCTTTCAGCGAAGAAGACGGATTCAAGAACGTCAAATTCGAGGTTACCAATGAGGCACAGAAGAACTGGATCGAAAACGGGCTGCTCCGTACCATGGAGACAAGTTTTGCGAGGATACTCGGCAATGGCAGGGTTCACCTGTTCGTGACAGTGAAACCGGCCGAAGAATCGGCACCTAAAGTGTATATGCCTGCAGAAAAGGCACAAGAATTGATGAATACCAACCCCGAGGTACTGAATCTTGTTAAGGATCTGGGCCTTGATGCAAATTAGAAAGGAATGAAACTTCGCTGCGAAAATCTGGTAAAGAAATATGGTGTACGCACCGTCGTAAAAGGTGTGTCGATGGAAGTCAACCAGGGTGAGATAGTAGGCTTTCTTGGGCCGAACGGTGCAGGGAAGACAACAAGCTTTTATATGATAACCGGGCAGATAGTCCCTAATGAAGGACGTATTTTTCTGGATGACGAAGAGCTTACAGGTCTTCCTATGTATAAACGTGCACAGAAAGGTGTGGGTTATCTGCCCCAGGAAGCTTCCGTTTTCCGCAAAATGAGTGTCGAGGACAACATCCTCTCCGTGATGGAGATGACCGGGATGACCAAGGCGGAGCGCAAGGATCGTATGGAACAACTGATCGACGAGTTTAATCTTTCCAAGGTGCGTAAGAGTCTTGGGATTCAGCTGTCAGGAGGTGAGCGCAGGCGCTGTGAGATTGCGCGGGCACTTGCAATAGACCCAAAGTTCATCCTGCTGGATGAGCCGTTCGCCGGAGTTGACCCTATCGCAGTGGAGGATATCCAGTACATTATTGCCAAACTCAAATATCGCAACATCGGGGTTATCATAACCGACCATAACGTTGGTGAAACGCTTGCAATTACCGACCGGGCATACCTGCTTTATGAGGGCACCATCCTTCAGCAGGGTACTCCGGAGGCTCTTGCGGGAGACGAAGACGTACGTACAAAATATCTTGGCTCGGGCTTCGTGCTCAAGCGTTCCGTTTCGGTGGAGCGCGCGCAGCGTGAGCACGCGGAGATGATTGCCCAACAGAAAAAGGAGGAAGAATGAAAATACTCGTAATAGATGACGAGCGGTCCATCAGGAATTCGCTCAAGGAGATACTCGGCGACGAGGGATATGAAGTGGACCTTGCCGAAGACGGTGCTGCCGGCATCGATTTGATAAGCAAGGAACACTACGATGTGGTGTTCTGCGATATCAAGATGCCTGTGAAGGACGGTAACGAAGTCCTTGACTTCGTGCATGACGAGGGTATAGATTCAGCAGTTGTGATGATTACAGGCCACGGTGACCTTGATACAGCCATCGACTGCATCAAGCGGGGAGCCTTCGACTACATCCCCAAACCCCTCGATCTGAACCGCATCCTCATTACTGTCAAAAACGCTTCGGAACGCACCACTCTTGTCAAGGACAACAAGGTTCTCAAGAAGAAAGTATATGGCCAGCAGATGGTCGGTTCATCGGCTGCATTGCAGCAGATAAGGGATATGATCGCCAAGGTGGCGCCTACCGATGCGCGCGTGCTTATTACCGGAGCAAACGGTACCGGCAAGGAACTGGTTGCACGCAGCCTGCACCAGCAGAGTGACCGCAGTGCCATGCCATATATCGAAGTGAACTGCGCGGCCATCCCTTCCGAACTTATAGAAAGTGAACTCTTCGGACACGAAAAGGGTTCTTTCACCTCGGCGATAAAGCAGCACAAGGGCAAATTCGAGCAGGCTGACGGGGGCACCCTCTTCCTGGATGAGATCGGAGACATGTCGCTTGCCGCCCAGGCGAAGGTCCTGCGTGTGCTTCAGGAGAAAAAGCTGTCCCGCGTGGGCTCTGACAAGGATATACAGGTCGATGTGCGTGTAATCGCCGCCACCAACAAGGATCTTCGCAGGGAGATAGAGGAGAATCGTTTCCGCGAAGACCTTTACCACAGGTTGAGCGTAATCCTTATCAAGGTCCCGTCGCTGGACGACCGCAAAGAAGATATCCCTGAGCTGGTTAATTATTTCGTGGAACAGATATGCGCGGAAAGCGGCAAGAGTGTTGTAGCATTCAGCGACGAAGCCATCCGCCTGCTTCAGGAGAGACACTGGCCGGGCAATATCCGCGAACTTCGCAATGTGGTCGAGCGTCTGCTGATTCTCGGCGGCAACCCTGTTTCTGCAAAAGACGTAAAAGATTTCGTATGATAACAGTTCCCGACATCATCATCGCGGTGGACGGATGGTCGTCCACGGGCAAAAGTACTTTCGCAAAGCTTGTTGCGAAGCATTTTGCTTTCTTGTATCTCGATTCCGGCGCAATGTACCGCGGAGTAACCCTGCTTGCTTTGGAAAAGGGAATAGCTGGTCCTTCAGGCATCGACGAGCCTGCACTCAAGGCTGCCCTGGATGCGGGCTTCGACCTTCATTTCGAGCGTCCGGAAGATGGCAGTACGCAACTTTTCAGCGGCGACCGCAATATCGAAAAGGAAATACGCACCATGGAGGTTTCATCGCTGGTCAGCCCTGTGTCGGCAGTGCCTTTCGTGCGTTCCTGGGTTGATGAGCGCCTGCATGCATTCAGCATCAACGGACGTGTCATAATGGATGGCCGTGATATAGGAACCACCGTGTTCCCTGCTGCTGAGCTGAAGATATTCATGACGGCCAGTGATGAGGTGCGGGCCCGGAGACGCTTCGACGAACTTCAGGCCAAGGGGACTCCGGCAACGATGGAGGAAGTAATGGCCAACCTCAAAGAGCGTGACTACATAGACTCGCATCGTGAGACATCTCCTCTCAGGCGTGCCGACGATGCATTCGAGCTCGACAATTCCGATATGAATCTGCATGAAGAACTTGTCTGGATCCAGGGACTCATGCAGGGAAAGTTTGGCATTTTGGGCTGATGACGGTAGAGATCGACGGTAATTCCGGCTTTTGCGGGGGTGTTATCCGTGCCATCGAGGGCGCGGAGAAGCTCCTTGCCGAAAACGGCTGCCTGTATTCTCTCGGTGCCATAGTCCACAACGAAGCCGAGTTGGCGCGTCTGCACGCCAAAGGGCTTGTAACCTTGACCTCTCTTGGCGCTGCGCCGGCGTCATTCCCGTCTTCGCCAAAAAAAGGCTCAGCCGGAAAAGCGCCGGTCTCCGCGCAAAAGACACTTCTGATACGGGCCCATGGGGAGCCGCCGCAGACCTACGCCCAGGCACGCGAAAGGGGGTTCAATGTTGTGGATTTCACCTGCCCGGTGGTGCTGAACATCCAGAAGAGCATACGCGAAGCGGCCAAGCGCAATGCGCCCGAAGGACAGATCGTGATATTCGGCAAAATCGGCCATGCAGAAGTGCTTGGACTTGTCGGACAGGTGGACGGGAAGGCCGTGGTGATAGAGAATTCCGCCCAGTTGGCTGAAGCGCTTTCGAACGGCCGCATCGACCCGTCCCGGCATATCGACATATTCTCGCAGACAACAAAAAGCCCTGTGGAGTACGAGCAGATATGCAGGATACTCGGGCAGAACATGTCGTCCCCTGACTTGCTTTCCGTTCACAATACCATCTGCAGACAGGTGGCATCCCGTCATAGGGAGCTTGCAGAGTTTGCCCGCAGCCATGATGCCGTTGTTTTTGTATCCGGCCGCGAGAGTTCAAACGGGAAAGTGCTTTCCGAACTCTGCAAGAGGGAAAACGCACGGACATTCTGCATTGTGGATGCCTCCGGGCTGGATTCCGAATGGTTTCGTCCGGAAGATAACATAGGAGTGTGCGGGGCGACATCTACTCCCAAGTGGCTGCTCGAAGAAGTGGCCTCAAAAATCAAAAATTTGCATTAATGGCGCATAATCATTATTTTTGCGTGGTATACTCGAAATAATCATCAAGTTTTTATATGGCAACAACAGCTGATTTCAAAAACGGCCTCTACCTGAATTTCAATGGTAAGCCTTGTATGATCG
The DNA here is from genome assembly GCA_946530505.1 of uncultured Bacteroidales bacterium. Classification (GTDB taxonomy): domain Bacteria; phylum Bacteroidota; class Bacteroidia; order Bacteroidales; family UBA932; genus Cryptobacteroides. Next base: position 4,791 of record CAMNAD010000001.1, on the reverse strand, counting down.
TTTGGTTCCAGCATGTGAAGCCTGGCAAGGGCCCCGCTTTCGTTAAAACCAAACTTCGCAACCTCGAAAACGGACGCATCCTCGAAAACACCTTCACTGCAGGTGCCAAAATCGAAACCATCAATGTGGAGCGCCGTCCCTATCAGTTCCTCTATGCTGATGAAGACGGATTCAACTTCATGCACGAAGAAACTTACGAGCAGATTCATCTCCCTCACGACGTGGTTGAGAATGCCGACCTTATGAAGGAAGGACAGCACGTTGAGATGATGTTCGTTTCTGACGAAGAGCGCTGCCTCACTTGCGAACTCCCTACCTATGTTACCCTCGAAGTCACTTATTCGGAGCCTGCAGTCAAGGGCAATACCGCTTCCACTTCCGCTCTCAAGGAGGTCACTCTCGAGACCGGTGCAAAGATCATGGTTCCCCTCTTCATCAACCAGGGTGATGTGATTACCGTAAACACTACCGACCGCAGCTACGGCCAGCGTGTCTGACAAGAGTGTAAAACCGGAATGATAATGGCGACCTTCAAGGCCGCCATTTTTATTGTACTCTCTCTATTTTGAATTGCTGTATCTGGTTTTTCTCTTCGTTACAGTAGACGAAAATCGTTACCAGATAGGTTTCGCCTCCAGCATTGAGGTTGCCGAGTGCGTATTTCATATTGGCACGTCCTGCGGTATAGGTCACTTCGAACGACCTTGGTGTGTGTGCATTGAAGAAATTGCTTACAATCTGTTTTGCCTGCACTTTGCTGGAATTTCCTCCTTTTGCAAGGATAGTTATGTCCAGATTGTCCGAAAACCAGGCAGAGAGGGCCTCTGCGTTCCCTTGGGAAATATATTTCGATATGGGGACAAAAACATCATAGCTCCCGCTCTGGGCCTTGGCCACGGAAACGGAGCAAAGCATCAGGAATGCTGTTATGAATGCTTTGAAACTTAAATGCATACCAAAAGATCTTTTGCAAATACTGCGCCAGATCATTATCTTTGCATTCTATGAAGATAGTTCTTCTTACGGTCGGCAAAACCGATGTCCCCTGGGTGAGGGAGGGCTTGCAGCTATATGCGGCCCGCCTTCAGCATTATGCCAGGTTCGAACTCAAGGAGATACCCGAATTGAAGAACACTTCCGCATTGAGCGAAGACCAGATAAAATCCAGGGAAGGGGCTCTTATTCTAAAAGAGACCGTGGGCATGGAAATATATCTTCTTGACGAGCACGGCAGGGAATACAGGTCCATCGAGTTCGCGGCGTGGCTGCAGGACCGCTTGAACAGAGGAGGGAAAGATATCTGTTTTGTTATAGGAGGTGCTTATGGTTTCAGCAGGGAAGTCTATGATGTCGCATCCGGGAAGCTGTCTCTCAGCAAAATGACTTTTTCTCATCAAATGGTGAGAACGATTTTTGCAGAGCAGTTATACCGGGCCTTCACTATTATTAAAGGAGAACCCTATCATCACGAATGAACAGACGCAGGATAATGGATATTATTGCAGGTTGCCTTCTTGCGGTCAGCCTGTTGCTGCTGGGGCTTTCAACCATCGGCAGTAATCCGTCCCGTCGTGCAGAAGAATCGGCACAACGCCTGGAACGAAGGGTGAATCACCGCATGGCCGTTCTTGATGGTTATATTTCCCGTGCGTTGGATACACCATCAGACGAGTGGCTGGACCTGCACAATCTGCCTCAGGATATGGTAATCTACAGGTATGTCAACGATTCTCTTCAGAGTTGGTGCAACCGTTTCCCCGTGATGAACGACGATATCCGCTCCGGGGTCCTGTTGGATGCCATAGTCAGCCCGCGTTCTCCGGGGAGGTCCCCTTTGGCTTCGGTAGGTCACGACGTGTCTTTCTGCAATCTTGGTCCGAAATGGTATCTTGCAAAGTCGGTCGACAGCCTGGATGTGCGTATAATCGCGGGTTTGGAAATCGTAAATTCCAATTCCGTAGCCCAGGGGTCTTACAGCATCCAGCCGATATCGTTCAGCGAAGGCAGGGAGGTGTGTGTCGGAGGTATTCCGGAATTCAAGCTTGTTTATGATTCCCCCGGGCCGGTCTTTGCCGTTAATCACGTCCTGCTTCTTCTGGCGCTGACCATATTCATTTTCTGCGGTTTTGTGTTTCTTTATGCGAAACCGTCCCTCAAACGGTTCTGGATAGCATTCCTGCCCATCTTTCCGATAATGGCCACACTGCAGATATGGGGCCGTGACATTGGCAATGAGATCCCTGTTTTTTCTCCTGCCGTATATGCCGATTCCGGGCTGTTTTATTCACTGGGAGCACACGTGAACTATCTTGTCGCGATTCTGCTTCTGGTAGGGTTTATGTATGTCGTCCGCCGCGACATCTACCGCCGTTTGCGTTCAAGGAATTCCCGCGTAATGTGGACGTTGTTCATATCCCTGATGATAGTGGGAGTCGTGACTTATACAGTATTTGCGCTCAGGAGCATAGTGCTGAATTCAAATATTTCCCTCGAACTCTATAAGCTGGAGAATTTTTCGGTGGTCAGCGCCATCATCATTTTCTCATATATCCTTCTGCTGACAGTAGTCATGATGCTCGTGCAGATGCTGACTCCTGTTTTCTCCAGACGCCCCGCAATCCGCATCCTGCTTTCCAGCCTTGGTGCCATCCTGTTCGTATGCATTACGGCATCCCTTGGCCTCAAGAAGGAGCAGGCAAGTCTCGAGGTGTGGGCGAGGAGACTGGCCGTCAGCAGGGACATTTCGCTGGAAATGCGCTTGCGCTCTGCCGAGGAACGCATAGCATCCGACCCTATCATCGCGTCGCTTTCGGTGCTTGAAAATGGCGGGGCGAGCATAAGCAACCGTCTGGCAGAGAGCTATATGCGGCGCATCATGCAGGATTATGATGTTTCCGTTTCACTGAAAAGCGAGGATTTCGCGTTGCTGAACGGCTCCGAGCCCATCGCTCCAAATTCCCGCTTTTCCTATGTAGATGCCGGCAACGGATTCGTTACATATCTGGGGGCTTTTTACTTCAATATAGGGAATTATGGCCTGAGCCGCGTCTTGATAATCGTAGAGCAGAAAACAGACTGGAGGTACAGCGGCTATGCCAGCATCATAGGCCCTACTTTGCCCGGACAGGTTCTGATTCCGGCAAAGTATTCTTTCGCACGGTACAACGACGGAAAACTCCTTACATTCAGAGGGAGTTATGCCTATTCCGTCAAGATGCCTGACGGCTGGACTGAGGACGGACGTATGAAGCAGGGCTCATGGGTGCATTTCATATACAACGTCACTCCCAATGAGGCCGTAGTCATCTCCCGCCAGAAGATAAAGACGGTCAATTACGTCATATCCGTGATATTCATCGGCCTGCTCTGTTTCCTGTTTTTTACACTGGTGTCGATGCGCAAGGCCAGGCGCAGGGCATTCGGGCAAAGTTATTTCCAGACAAGGATACGTCTGGTTGTGCTGATCTCTCTGGTGATGACGCTGGTTACCATGGCTGCCGTCAGTATGGCTTTCGTCATCAACCGTAATGAAGTCAACCGCAACACCCTGATGTCGGAGAAGATAAACTCTATTCAGGCTTCGGTGTCAGCAAGGGCCCGTGCTTTGCTCAAAGAACCGGATATCCGCACACAGGAGATGATGCGCATCATCAGCGATGTCGGCAACAATACCAATTCCGACATAACCCTGTATTCTCCCTCCGGTATGGTCATGATGTCGACGGCCCCGGATCTGTTCTACCAGATGACTATGGAACCGAGGATCGATTCAGATGCTTTCATTTCAATAGTCAAGAATACAAGCAGGTATTTTATCCATAAGGAGCGGATAGGGAAGAGGGCGTACTACAGTATGTATGCCCCGTTGCTGGGAGAAGACGGTTCGGTGCTGGCCATCATCTGTTCTCCTTATACCGATGAAAGCTACGACTTCGAATCTTATGTCGTAAGCCATTCCCTGATGATAGTCTCGCTGTTCATTTTCCTGCTGCTGGTGGCGACGTTCATGGTGTCCCGCGTGCTTGCGCTGATGTTCAAGCCGCTGGTTGAGATGGGGACCAAGATGGATTCCGCGGGGATCGGGGAGCTCGAGTACATTCAGTACAATAGCAAGGATGAGATTTCCGGCCTCGTGAATGCCTACAACAACATGGTGACCGAGCTCCGCGAGAGCACCCGCCAGCTGGCTCAGGCGGAGCGCGACAAGGCGTGGAGCGGAATGGCCCGGCAGGTCGCCCACGAGATCAAGAATCCGCTCACTCCGATGAAGCTCCAGATACAGCGCCTGATGCGTCTCAAGAGCAAGGGAGACGAGAGCTGGCAGGACAAATTCGACGAAAGCAGCAAGACTCTGCTCGATCACATCGACATGCTTACGGAGACCGCCAACGAATTCTCGACCTTTGCGAAGTTGTATTCGCAGGAGCCGGATGAAATCAACCTTTCGGCCCTCCTGCAGGAAGAGTTGTCGATGTTCGACAACAGGGACGGCTTCAAGTTCGAGTACATAGGCCTGGAAGATGTCATGGTGATGGGGCCGAAGCCGCAGTTGACCCGGGTTTTCGTGAATCTCATCAGCAATTCCGTGCAGGCCATCGCCGGGCATGGCGATGCCGAAGGCACGGTGCGCGTGAGTCTCCGCAATTCCATCACCGAAGGCTACTACGACATTGTGTTCGAGGACAGCGGCCCGGGTGTGGCCGAAGAGAATATCGACAAGTTGTTCACTCCGAACTTCACCACCAAAAACGGCGGCAGCGGCCTGGGCCTCGCCATATCGCGCAGCGTGCT